>CAMWTF010000062.1 GCA_947177105.1 uncultured Lachnospiraceae bacterium
CGGAAAATGATTTTGGAAAGCTACCCCAGATTCAAAAGCGGATTCTGGAGGCATATGAGCAGGATTTATCCAAACAGGCGCCAAACGATATTGTTCCCAAGATCAGGATGTTGTGGAACAGCATTCCGTCCCAGCTTGCGAAGGAAAATAAGAAATTTATTTATGGCCTTGTCCGGGAGGGCGGGCGCGCCAAGGACTATGAGGCGGCGATTATGTGGCTGGCTGACTGTGGGCTTATTCATAAAGTCAGCAGAGTGACCGTCGGCCATCTGCCCCTTAAGGCATATGAGGATATGAGAGCGTTCAAGCTCTTTATGGTGGATGTGGGCCTGCTCGGCTGTATGGTCGGCATCAGCCCTAAGATTCTTCTTGATGGCAATGCCCTTTTTATTGAATTTAAGGGGGCATTGGCAGAGCAATATGTCCTGCAGCAGCTAATCACATCCGATTGGGGCATCTATTACTACACAAATGATAACAGTACCTGTGAGGTTGACTTCGTTCTGGATACGGGAGAGCAGATTATTCCCGTGGAAGTAAAGGCAGAAGTCAATCTCAAAGCCAAAAGTCTGAAAAGCTTTGTGGAAAAATATAAACCGGGCAAGGCGGTCCGTGCGTCCATGTCTGACTACAGGGAAGAAGACTGGCTGGTCAATATTCCGCTGTATGCGATTGGAGAGGGAATAAATTCAAACTGGATATCCGCGCGCTGATAGCTATGTGTGCTGTCAACAGGAATTTCCCGGAAACCGAATTTTTCATATATATGGAGCGCCGGCTTTAGAATGCGGTTGGATATGATGACCAGCCGCTTGGCCCCGCGGGTTAGAGCATAGTCCATGCAGGCTTTGAAAACTGCGCTTCCCGCGCCGTGCTGCCGCTGGTTTTCATCCGTGGCAAGCTTGCAGATCTCCCACTCACTGTCGTTTATTGGCGCCGCCATTGCCGTAGATAACACGGTTTCTCCTTCCACGGCAAAGAAAATCATCGCGCCCTTTTCCAGCAATTCCTCTGCGTGATATAAAGTATCATAGTCATCCTGTTCCATGGCAAAATATTTTTCAATCCAGGCTGTGTTCAGGCGGATAAAATCATCCCTGAACCGGGGCTGATATTCTACAATCTGCATTTTCTGATCCTCCGTTTTCAAATAGTTTTTTCTGCCGCTTGACTTTATTATAGCGGGCATATTAAAATAAGTAAAACAAATAAATCTAATGTTTATATTAGAGAAAGCGATATATAATGAACCGATATATAGCGTTACATAAAATAGTGGAACTTGGGAGCTTTACCAAGGCGGCGGAGGCCCTGGGTTATACCCAGTCCTCCATCAGCCAGATGATCGCCTCTCTGGAAAAGGAATTGTCCATAAAGCTGCTCACCCGTTCCCGCCACGGAATAAAATTGACTCTGGAGGGGGCAAAGCTTTATCCCCATGTGGAGAGGACCATATGCCAGTATCGGGCCATGTGTGAAAAGGCCAAAGAGATCCGTGGACTGGAAACGGGAATTATCCGAGTGGGAACTATCTCCAGTATTACCTGTCACTGGATGCCGCAGCTGATCAAAGGTTTCAAGGAGCAGTATCCGAATGTACAGTTTTTGTTTCATCAGGGGGATTATACCCTGATTCCGGAGTGGATCAGAACAGGGGCCGTGGACTTTGGCTTCATCACGCCGCTGGCCAGCGCGGATCTGGAAACCAGGGTTATCAAGGACGGGGAAATGCTGGCTGTTCTGCCCAGGAATCATGCACTGGCATCCCAGCCATGTATCCGTCTGGAAGAAATGGCGGGGGAGCCGTACATTCTGTTGGAGGAAGGGCAATACAGCGAGCCCATTGCGGCCTTTGAGGCGGCGGGCCTGCGGCCCAATATTCAATATACCATCCACGATGACTATGCCATTATGACAATGGTGGAGGCGGGGCTGGGCGTGAGCATCCTGGCAAAGCTCATGCTGCGCCGCACAGGCTTTAAGAATGTATGTCTGCCCATTAAGCCGCCCATTTACCGGACTCTGGCGGTGGCTTACAAGGATAAGGACAGCCTGCCCTTGGCGAGTAAATATTTTATTGACTATCTGATGGAGCACAGGGACGAACTGCCCTGAAAGAGTGTTTTTCTTTTTTGGGGCTTGTAAGCACAGGGCGAATCCTGTAAAATAACTTACATGACAGAAAATAGCTTAATACTGATTATTTAGGAAGGTGTGTCCGATGGAACAAAGGATAGATTTTACTAAAATAACCGCCTGTGGGGAGTGCTGCGAGGGGTGCATAAAACGGCTGGAGGGCTCCTGCAAGGGCTGTATTGAGGCGGACGGGTATGTACCGGAATGGGCCGGATCGGGCCGCTGTAAGGTACATGCCTGCGCCAGAGAGCATGATGTGCAGTTCTGCGGCCTGTGTCCGGAGTTTCCCTGTAAGGATTTGACCTCTGTCATACATTGGAACCCGCATATAACGGAGCATCTCGCCGGGCTGGCAGAGAAATATCCGGGATAAAAACGAATGGAGGGATAAAAACATGGCTTCAAAACTGCCTATAGTCCGTCAGACCGCATGGCTGTCGTTACTGCCTCAACTGCTGCTTATTATGGTATTCACGGTGATCTTTGGCTTTATGGCGAAATCCTTCATCAAGGGCCTTGACTGGGCTTCGCTGTTTTATTTGGCCGCTCACATATTGTTGAGATCTTTGGTGCCGAGAAACCACCGACGGGGAATTGCTCTGTCCAAGGCTGGTAATTATGCCCAAGCTATCTGTGAATATGAGAAAAGCTATGAATTTTTTACCCGGCATGCATGGATTGACAGATACCGCTTTATTGTGCTGCTCTCCGCCAGCAGGATATCCTATACGGAGATGGCGCTGGTGAATATTGCGTTCTGCTACAGTCAGACAGGAGACGGAAATATGGCAAAGAAATACTATGAAAAAGCGTTAAGCCAATTCCCGGACAGCACAATGGCCCAGACGGCTTTGCAGATGATTCATTCCGTAGAGAACAGCAATGGGGCCCAGTAATGCATAGAAATTCGCGTTTTGGAATTGTTGTCAGGGAGGAAATAAGCGGTGCAGCGGATATTTGTGGTGGAGGACGATGAAGAGATAGCCAGAAACTTGGTGCGTTTATTATGCGCAGAAGGTTTTGGAGTGATCCATGCCCCTACCCAGCGCAAGGCTCTCGCCATGTTGACGCAGGAACAGTATGATTTGGCGCTGGTGGACATATCGCTGCCGGACGGCAGCGGATTTACGGTCTGTACGGAGATCAAACGGGTACGGGATGTGCCCGTTATTTTCCTGACCGCTTTTGGGGACGAGGCCAGCGTGGTGACAGGGCTGAACATGGGAGCCGACGATTATATCATCAAACCTTTCCGCATACGGGAACTGATCGCCAGGATTCAGGTGGCGCTGCGGAAGGCGCAGCCGACTTTGGCCGTCATGGAAGTGGGTGGTTTGACCATTGATATGGCGGGCGGCATCGTGAAAAAGGAAGGCAGGGAGATTCCGCTTTCCGCACTGGAATATCGCCTGTTGCTGGTATTTTGCAATAATCCCAGAAGTATTATCACCAGGGAACGGCTGCTGGACGAATTATGGGACACCGCAGGGGAGTTTGTCACAGACAATACATTGACAGTATATGTGAAACGCCTGCGGGAAAAGATAGAGGATGATCCCTCCAATCCCCGGATTATTTTGACGGTTCGCGGCACGGGATACCGCCTGGGAGGAAGCTCTGCCGCACAATAAATGAGCTTATTATAACAGTTCATCAACCGTTGCTCTAAAGGGCAGCGGTTTTTGTATGCGCAGTGTGACGGATCTCTCATTCAATAGTCATGTAAATGTAAGACGGATGTCACGGAAATGTAAGTTTGATGGTTTATAATATGGACATATAAGTTATTAATCAATATGCAGAGGATTCATATGAAAAACAGGATAAATAAATACAAATGCCGTAAATTCTTAAAAAACAGCGTTATTGTGGTAAATGGAACCATACTGTGTACACTGATGATTCCCTTCTGTGCGCTGTTTGTTTTGATCGATGTGGTTTGGGTGCTGACGGATGAAATGATCAAAAAGCTGGATTGATTTTGATGGAGGAGTGTGGCAAGGTGAGCGGACAGAAGATTAAGCTGCAAAAGAAGAGAAAGAAAAAGCAGGTCGTACAAAATATGCTTTTGGGCTTGTTGGTTCTCTTTTTTGCGGCATACTTGGGGGCAGGGGCTTTTTTCTGCATGAAAGGGTACGGGACGTACCATAGGGCGGTTCAGGAGAAGTCCCTGACGGAAAGAGTTGAAGAGATCAGGAGTTCGGAGGATTTTACAGCTTATTCCGAACTGCCGCAATTCTATATTGATGCTACTCTGGCCGTGGAGGATCGCAGGTTCAAATGGCATTGGGGGATTGACCCCATCGCCATCTGCCGGGCACTGTGGACGGACATAAAGGCCGGTTCCTTTGTGGAGGGCGGCAGCACCATCACCCAGCAGATTGCCAAGAATATGCTTTTCACACAGGAAAAGAAGGTGGAGAGAAAGATTGCCGAGATGATTGCCGCGCTGAAAATGGAACTTACATACACAAAGCAGGAAATATTTGAGCTATATGCCAATACGGCCTATTTTGGCAGCGGACATTACGGGATTTATCAGGCATCTATGGGGTATTTCGGAAAGAAACCCTCGGAACTGACAGATTATGAGGCGGCCATGCTGGCAGGTGTCGTTAACGCCCCCTCCGCCTATTCCCCGGACAGTCACAAAGACTTGGCGCAGCAGCGGGCACAGCAGGTGCTGAATAAGATGGTAAAATACAAGATTATCACCCGGGAGCAGGCGGAGGCAATCAAAGCGGCCAAGTAAGCAGGTGACAAGAGGGGGCCGGGCTGATTGGGGGTTGTTAATCCTGTTGAAGCTATGATACAATAAAACCATTCCGTATTTCAGGAGGAACAATTGCATGAAATCGAGTCATATGTCTAATCAGGCAATAGCCGAAGCCGCCAATATCGCTGTAGAAGATGTGAATATTATATTGTCGGCGACATTTACAGTATGGGGGTATTGAGATGATTGACTTACAACAGGGTACAGTGGTGATAGCGGACCAGGATGAGGAATGGGGCCATATGGCGGCGGCTGCCGTTGCGGAGCTGAGCCATATCACGGATATTGATCCTATTGACAAAGGTTGGTCCAGCGATAAAAAATACAGGATAACCGCTGCCAATGGAACAAAATACCTGCTGCGGGTCACGCCGGAGGATAAGCCTAAGTCCGGCAGTGGCCCTTCCTTTGGCGGACAGGGAATGCAAAACGCGAAGCAGGTGAATCTGTTCCATATCCAGCAGAAAGTGGCCGCCCTGGGTGTACCCATGAGCAGACCGATAGCCTGCGGCCGGTGCAAGGATGGTTTTTACAGCATACAGACTTGGATTGAGGGCAGTGACGCGAAGGAAACCATCCCCGGCCTGACGGACGCGGAGCAGTACGCATACGGCCTGGAGGCAGGCCGGATTCTGAAAACCATACACTCCATTCCCACCCCGGATACCCAGCCGCAGTGGGAGACGCGTTTTAACGCCAAGATGGACCGCAAGATCAATATGTATCGCGAGTGCCCGGTGAAGTTTGACGGGGCGGAGGATATTATCGCTTATATCGAGGCCAACCGCCATCTGCTGAAGGGCAGACCCCAGAGCTTCCAGCATGGGGATTACCATGTGGGCAATATGATGATTGAAAAAAACAGAATCGTCATTATTGATTTTGACCGATATGACTATGGAGATCCCTGGGAAGAATTTAACCGTATTACCTGGTGCGCCCAGTGTTCGCCCCTGTTTGCCTCGGGCATGGTCAACGGATATTTTGACGGGGAAGTGCCCATGGAATTTTGGAGACTGCTGGCTCTGTATATCAGCAGCAACATGCTTTCCTCCATCCCCTGGGCGATACCCTTTGGGGAACAGGAGATTCAGACCATGCTAAAGCAGGCCGGGGATGTGCTGGAATGGTATGATCATATGCGCAATCCTGTGCCCACATGGTATTTCAAGGGGTACTATCTTCAGTATATAGATGGCCTGCCCTACAAGATGAAAGCACCCTTTGATTTTGAGTTTATCCATAAATACGGGAAAGTGTTCAAGGTGTTTGACGATCAGGACTCCGGGAATATCTGTTTTGGCGTGTGCGATACCGACGGTTCTCGTTATTTTGTCAAGTTTGCGGGCGCTCCCACAGAAAGTTACGACGGTTCGCCGGAGGATGCCGTGGAGCGGCTGAAGGCCACTCTGCCGATTTATATGGATTTAAAGCATCCCGGCCTTATCCAGCTGCTGGACGCCCAGGACGTTGCAGGCGGTTTTGCCATGGTTTTCCGATGGGCGGAGGGGGATTGCATGGGAAGAATGTACCCGGCCCAGCATCACAGGTTTATGAATCTTCCTGTGGAGGATCGGCTGCGGGTTTTCCGGGACGTGCTGGCGTTTCTGGAATATGTGCATGACCGGGGGTACGTGGCTATTGATTTTTATGACGGAAGCGTTATGTACGATGCCTGTGATCGGGAGGGAGCCACCGTGACTTTTGAAAGGAATGAGATTGCGTGTTCCTGCTATGGGCAAGGTAAAACCAGCATATGTGATATAGACTTCTTCGGCAAAAAGCCCTATTATAACCATATGGGGCGTATGTGGGGCAGTTCCTTGTTTATGTCTCCCGAGGAATTTGCGCTGGGAGCGGAGCTTGACGAGGTTACAAATGTCTACACTGCGGGGGCCTTTGCTTTTGCCCTGTTCGGGGGTTATCGCCGCGATTTTGACAACTGGACGCTGGCAGAAGCCTGCTATGAGGTGGCAAAGAAAGCGGTGTCCGATGACAGGGGCAGCAGGCAGCAGAGTCTTCGGCAGCTGATCCGGGAGTGGGAGGATGCCCTGCAATTTGCAAAGGATCAGGAAACATGATTGTAGGCGTTTCGCAATTGACTAAAACATGATGGAGTATGGAGAAAATATGTGATGGAATCAAATGATAAGACTATGAATGTAGGTACAACGAAGGGCGATTTACTATGCCGGACCAAAGCTGAAATTGCAGAAATTATAAAACAGGGCGCTGCCCTCCAACAAGGGGATGAGATATGGATGCATGGCAGTCTTGCGGGGATTTTGACGAGGAAGTGACATTCCTTGCCGGCAGCATGGAGTGGACGGCTCCGGAGTATGTTATCATACCCCTTGAAAAAGCCATCCGCTCTATGGAGGAGTTTTGGGATACATTGGAACGCCCAAAGGGTATTGAGTGGGAGGCATTGTGGGAGGAAGGCTGATGGGAAAGGAACAGCATATGGCGCAGTATAGAATCTTACAAGAAGAGGAAATAGACAGGGATTTGTTCCGGGAGTTCATCCGGCGCCAGAACGTCACAAAGTGCTGGCGGAAAGAGGAGGGGGCATGGGTGATAAGGGATGCTCCCTTTGTGGATGACTGGACGGAGGAGGATTATCAGACATTGGTTTCCTGTCTGAAAAATACCGTCTCCACGGGCGGCTTTGTGTATGGAGCGTTTTGCGGCGGCGTGTTGAAGGGTTTTGCCTCTGTGGAGCCGGGGCTGTTCGGCAGAGAACAGGAATACATGGATTTATCCAGTATTCATATCTCTGAGGATATGCGCGGACAGGGCATCGGTAAACAGCTCTTCCTGGCGGCCAAAGACTGGGCCAGGGAAAAGGGGGCGGGAAAGTTGTATATATCCGCCCACTCCGCAGTGGAGAGTCAGGCTTTTTACAGGGCCATGGGCTGTGTGGAAGCTTTGGAGTACCAGCAGGCGCATGTGGAGAAGGAACCCTTTGACTGCCAGCTGGAGTGCAGGCTGTAGAGGAGAGGATGAGATATATGGCATCGGTTTTGGATGAGGAGTTAATCTATGAGATACTTTCCGTGGTGGAGGAGATACCGCCGGGAAAGGTGGCGTCCTACGGCCAGATTGCCAGGCTGATCGGCCGGGACAACAACGCCCGGCTGGTGGGAAAAGCGCTGAGCCAGGCGGACAGCTATGGTGATTATCCCTGCCACCGGGTGGTAAACCACGCCGGCAGGCTGGCCCCCCATTTCTGGGAGCAGCGCAGTCTGCTGCTGGCGGAAGAAGTCAAATTCAGGGATGATACCCATGTGGATATGAAATCATGCCAGTGGGAATGTTAGAAAAAAGGGCAGACATCCTTACATGACAAAAGCGGACATCTATCTTGGCAGATGTCCGCTTTTTCGCGATATCAGGCAGGTATGCTTATATATCTAATTCCGGCGCGGCGTCTATTTCATCAGAGACATATTTCCCATTTTTTTTGCGCTGTTTGACACATTCCGTCAGAAGATATTCGATCTGCCCGTTTACGGAGCGGAAATCGTCTTCCGCCCAGGCGGCAATGGCATTGTATAGTTTTGGAGAAAGTCGCAGGGGGACTTGTTTTTTGCTGTCTGCCATATCAGTACAGGCTTCCCGAGTTTACAACGGGCTGTGCGTCCCGGTTGCCGCACAGAACCACCAGAAGATTGGAGACCATCGCCGCCTTGCGCTCCTCATCCAGTTCTACAACACCCTTTTCACTCAGGCGATCCAATGCCATTTCTACCATGCCCACCGCGCCGTCCACGATCATCTTTCTGGCATCTATGATTGCCGAAGCCTGCTGGCGCTGCAGCATCACGGCGGCAATCTCGGCCGCGTAGGCCAGATAAGTGATCCGTGCCTCCACTATCTCTATTCCTGCCTCCTGGACTCTGGCCTGAATCTCATCCCGAATCCTGGCCGCCACCACCTCGCTGGAGCCTCTCAGGCTTCCTTCGTCCGCAACCCCGTCACCGGTGGTATCCACATTAGGTGCCACATCATAGGGGTAAATGCGGACCACGTTCCGAAGGGCGCTGTCACATTGCAGAGAGAGAAATTCTTTGTAATTCTCCACATTGAACACGGCCTTTGCCGTATCCACGATCCTCCATGTGACGGCGATGCCGATTTCAATGGGATTGCCCAGGCAGTCGTTGATTTTCTGCCTGCTGTTGTTCAGGGTCATGATCTTCAGGGAGAGCTTATTGCTGTAAACCACTGTATTCGCCGCGGCTCCCTGGGCCGAAACCACCAGAGCCGCCACGCCGCTGCCGGTCTCGGATACATCCCCGCTCTGGTTCAGCCGGGTTTTCGCCGCCGGGTTTACCCCGGTGCAGAACGGATTCACAAAGTAGAAGCCGCTATCCTTCAGTGTGCCCACATATTTGCCGAACAGGGTAAGAACCAGCGCTTCCTGGGGCTTTAATACCTTCAGGCCGCACAGGAAAATCCACGCGGTGAAAAATATGAGGACGCTTGCCACCAGCCCCGCCACCACCAGCGGCGTTGCCGCGCTCTGGCTCACAGAAAACGCGAACAGAGCGATATCCAGCACATAGACCAGCAGCACCAGCAACAGTACCTTCATTCCATTCTTTTTTCCACTCAGAATTTTCTCTTCCATTGTAATACCTCACCTTTCATATTGAAATTTATCTGATATCAAAAATATATCATATAGATTCACAAAATGCAAGTACAATTTGAAATGTGATAAAAGAGTGACTTTTAATGAGCCTTATGATACAATGACTAAAATGTTTCGTATTTGTCTTTTGCCAATAGAAGGTTTGTATAGTGAATGGAGAAAAACGATGCCAAACAGCGTGACAAAGGGTACTGTTACAGAGGAAACCATAGATCGCATGGTACAGAAGGCTTTTGGGGAAAATGCCCTGGAGAAGCAGGAACTGAAAGAGGGTTATTTTAATAT
>CAMWTF010000063.1 GCA_947177105.1 uncultured Lachnospiraceae bacterium
GAGGCTATAACAGCTGGTCCCTGGAGCAGGAAAAGCGCATGGAGGAACCGGCGGTGATGCTCTATGACCTGGCGGAGGTGGAGAAGCTGGAGGTGATCCGGCAGGTCAGCACCGGCATTTTGATGGGGCGCGTCGGCGGCGTGGACAGATACCTGTGCCAGTTCTCCAACACCAGGATGGAAACCTTTATGCGGATCGGCCGTCTGCTGGAGAAAATGAAAAAACAAGAGGAGATCACCCAGGAGGATCTGGATGTAAAACGGGGAAAGGAATGCTGCCCCAAGTGCGGCATGATCTACCCGGACCAGGAGCGCAAGGTCTGTCCCAAATGCATGGACAAAGGCTCCATTTTGCTCAGGGTAGTGTCCTATTTCAAGCCTTACAGGCTCAGGCTGATAGTCATGATGTTCTGCTACCTGGCCACGGCGGGGCTGAATCTGGTGTGGCCTTACTTAAGCGGTACGGTGCTGTATGACAAGGTGCTGGAAAAGGATGAGGAGTTTCTGGCCGTACTGGGTCTGCCCGCAGGGCGTTTTGTGCTGGCGCTGGGGATTCTGGTGGTGGTGATGATCGGCACCAAGGTGCTGCTTCAGGCGCTGGGAATCCTGCAGGGTGTGCTGACGGCCCACATTGCCCCGGAGGTGGTGGCAAAATTAAAGAGTCAGGTGTTTGACTCTATGGGAAAGCTGTCCATCAGCTTCTTTACCAGGAGGCAGACCGGCGGTCTGATGACCCGTGTCTCCGACGACGCGGAGGAAATTTCCAGTTTCTTTATTGACGGCATTCCTTACTTCTTTATCAATGTGGGGACGATTATTGCCACCTGTATCATCATGTTTATACTAAATCCCCTGCTGGCGCTGGCCTCTGTGGTACTGATGCCCATCCTGTTTTTCATCAGCTACTTGCTGATGCCCAGGCTGTGGCATTACTACGGCAAGCGTCACCGGGCCAACCGCAGGCTCAACGGCCAGATGAACGAGAATTTTACCGGTGCCCGTGTGGTCAAGGCGTTCGGCCAGGAAGAGCAGGAGATGACCCGTTTCAGTAAAAATAACAACAAGGTGCGGGATGCGGAACTGGACGTTTCCAGATATGACTGCAAATTTTCCGCACTGTACATTTTCGTGGAGGATATGCTGACATTCCTGGTATGGGCAGTGGGCGGAGCGCTGATTATCAGCGGTTCCAACATGGAACTGGGCCTGCTGATTACATTCAGCGGTTATGTGGGCCAGCTAAAGGGGCCTCTGGAGTTTATGTCCAGGATTATCCGCTGGTACACCAATGCCATGAACTCGGCCCAGCGGCTCTTTGAGATTGTGGATGCCGTGCCGGAGGTCAAGGAGGTTCCCAATCCCATAAGACCTCAGCGGATGCGGGGCGAGATTACCCTGGAGCATGTGACTTTTGGCTATGAGCCCAACAAGCCCGTACTGAAAGATGTGAGTTTCCATGTGGAGGCCGGGGAGGTGCTGGGGATTGTGGGTCGTTCCGGGGCCGGAAAGTCCACGCTGGTGAACCTGATTTCCCGTCTCTATGACACGGAGGAGGGACAGGTGCTGGTGGACGGTGTGAATGTAAAGCAGTACGGTTTCAGGGAACTGCGCAAAAACGTGTCCATGGTGTCCCAGGAGACTTATATTTTCATGGGCACGGTGGCGGAGAATATTGCCTACGCCAGGCCGGATGCCACCCGGGAGGAGATCATCAAGGCGGCCATACAGGCCAGCGCCCATGATTTTATCTGCAAGATGCCCCAGGGGTATGACACGATCTTGGGATCCTCCAACAGATCGCTTTCTGGCGGGGAGAAGCAGCGGATTTCCATTGCCAGAGCTATTCTGGCGGATCCCAAGATATTGATTTTGGACGAAGCCACATCGGCGGTGGATACGGAGACGGAGTTGGCCATCCAGAAGTCTTTGGAGCAGCTGGAAAAGGGCAGAACCGTGCTGTCCATAGCCCACCGCCTGTCCACTCTGCGCAATGCCACACATCTGATCGTGCTGGATGACGGCCGGGTGACAGAGTCGGGAACCCATGAGGAGTTGATGGCTATGAAGGGGACTTTCTATAAGCTGAGTGAATTGCAGACTAAGGCTTTGGCGATGCGTGGCCTGGAATAGGAGAACTTCTAAGGCGGCAAAGTACGCCGCCTAAGAAGTTCTAGCCAATTCCTGAAGAATATCCCTTTGGGGATATTCTTCACGGGATAAGGATTGAGCCGGGAAAGGTTGGTCAGGTTTGGGAATATGTGTTATGAGATAAGGATTGAGCCGGGAAAGGTTGGTCAGGTTTGGGAATATGTGTTATGGGATAAGGGTTGAACTGGGAAAGGTTGAATGGTGTAGGAGAATGTGTGCCATGGGGTACGCATTTGTAAATGGATACCTTGGGTTGATTTGTGGTTAAGAAAGGAAAATATATTTTATGGAAGACAATAGAGAAAATGGTATGCCGGACTTGCTGGATTTGCAGGAGTTCGATGAGGAGGCTTTGAAGAGGGAGTCGGAGGAAGTGCTGCAGATGCGTCTGATGACGTCGGAAAACGCCGTTTTTACCCGCACTGAGGGAGGCTTTCTTTCCCTGAAGTTTGGGGAAAAGACCTATGATAGAGTGGGGGTTTATCTGACATTTCCCCTGACCAATCCCGAAGAGTTTATCTCCATCCGGGAGGCGGACGAGAAGGCCAAGGAGATCGGTATGATCCGCTCGCTGAAGGATATGCCGAAGGATGTGCAGGACATGATTCAGGAGCAGGTGCGTCTGCGCTATTTCATGCCCGTGATCCGCAAGGTTATGGAGGTCAAGGATGAGTACGGCTATGCCTACTGGTATGTGCAGACAGACTTTGGCAGCTGCCGCTTTACCACCCATATGGGAGGCGATGCCGTGGTGTCTCTGGGCGAGGCCCGCTACCAGATCACCGATATTGACGGCAACCGCTATGAGTTGCCGGATCTGTATGCCCTGACTGTTATGGAGCGTAAGAAACTGGATCTGTTTATTTAATTATAAGGAGCAATAATTCATGAAACTACTATACACACTAAAGGAGTCCCAGCGGCAGGCTCTGTCTCTTCATGACGGCGAGACCATCTGGTACTGTGTTCCCGTGGATCTGGACTTTGACAATGGCATGCACAACGCCCGGACCAGTTACACGGATCAGACCTGGATCGTCGTCACAGAGGAGCGCCTGGTGACGCTGCGGGGGGATGAAAAGACCTCCGAGCATCTGCTGGCGGACTGCGAGAAAATAAAATGTGAGCATCAGGTGGGCTGCGGCATCGTGACTGTGTTTCCCAAGGAGGGCCTGCCGGAATGTGTAGCCCGTTTTTCCATGCGCCATATTATCCGGGTCGCTTACGCCGTCCGGGGGGCCCAGACTTTGGTGCAGGCCATACAGGAGGAACAAAATCCTAAGATGGTCAGCCGGGTGGAGAGCCGGGAATACGAAAAATATTGTGAAAAATGCGGCCGTGCCCTGCCGGGCACCAGCAAGTGTATGTACTGTGACGGCAAATCGGAGATCCTGAAAAAATTTATGGCTCTGTGCGGGGATTTTGTGGGCAGGCTGATAGCCATCTCCCTGCTGCTGGTATTGCTGGCGGCCATCAATATGTTTAATCCCATGGTGCAGAGGTACTTTATTGACAATGCCCTGGCAAACGGACAGGGGACGGTAAAGGATCTGTGGCTGTTTATCGGTCTGACTTTTGTACTGACAGTGGGCGGGATGATCTGCTGGATCTACCGTTACTGGCTCTGTGTCAAGCTGGGGGCATCCCTGAGCATGAGCCTGCGGGCCAAGCTGTACTACAAGATCCAGGTGCTGTCCTTGTCCTTTATAAACAACCGTAAACCCGGCGAACTGATGAACCGGGTATCCCGGGACACCAAGCAGATCCGTATATTTATGGAGGAGGTTTTCGGGGATATGTTTTCCACGGTGGTGACCATGGCCGTGTCTCTGGTCATGATGCTGATTATCAGCTGGAAAATGACATTGCTTTCTCTGGCCTTTGTGGTGGCGGTGCTGGTGATAATCCGGATGTTCTGGCATCATATCCACACCATTTTTCATAAGCAGTGGCTGCGGGCGGATGATCTGAGCAGCAATCTGCAGGATATTTTATCTGGTATGCGTATCGTCAAATCCTTTGGCAAGGAGGAGCGGGAGAGCGCCAGATTTACGGAGAAAACCGAGGCTTTTGCCGCCATACAGAAAAAGAATGAGACTTTCTGGGCGGTATTCTTTCCCATAATGACCTTTCTGCTGGGAGTGGGCACTTATATCGCCATATATTTCGGCGGTGTGCAGGTGCTGGAGGGAAGCATGACCGTGGGAGAACTGGTGCAGTTTGTGACCTACAGCGGCTATCTGTTCGGGCCTTTGAGTTGGATGACCCATCTGCCCAGGGCGGTGATGCAGATGCTGACCAGCTTAAACCGTATCTACGATGTGCTGGACGAGGAGCCCATGCTGGCGGACAAGGCGGAGAGCAAGGCGTTTCCCATACAGGGCGCCTTTACCTTCGAGGATGTGTCCTTTGGCTATCAGACCTATGAGCCGGTGTTGGAGCATATCTCCTTTGATGTGAAGCCGGGGGAGATGATTGGCTTAGTGGGTGCCTCCGGCACAGGTAAATCCACGCTGATCAATCTGATTATGCGGCTCTATGATGTGGATCAGGGCAGAATTACGCTGGACGGCTATGATCTGCGGGACGTGCAGATGGAAAGCCTGCATTCCCAGATCGGTGTGGTGCTGCAGGAGACCTTCCTGTTTTCCGGCACTATTCTGGCAAATATCCGTTTTGCCAAGCAGGACGCCACTCTGGAGGAGGTTATCATGGCGGCCAGGGCGGCCAATGCCCATGACTTTATCTGCAAGACCCCGGACGGCTACAACACCTATGTGGGAGAGCACGGCTACAATCTGTCCGGCGGTGAGAGGCAGCGTATCGCCATCGCCAGAGCCATTTTGAACAATCCACGGATATTGATTCTGGACGAGGCCACTTCGGCGCTGGATACGGAGAGCGAGTTTTTGATCCAGCAGGCGCTTAACCGCCTGGTAAAGGGCAGAACCACCTTTGCCATCGCCCACCGCCTGTCCACTCTGCGGGACGCGGACCGTCTGGTGGTCATCGACAAGCACGGCGTGGCCGAGATCGGCACCCACAACGAACTGCTGGAAAAGCAGGGTATCTACTATGGCCTGGTGAATGCGCAGCTTCGGATGAGCAGCGGGGAAAAGTAAGCCTTATAGCAGTAACATTATTAGGGGTGGACTTGACCACAACATTGTGCTATACTTTTTAAGGACATCGAATTAAAAAGCATAACACGGGTTCCATCCGTGTTATGCAGGAAAGAGGTAAATTTGTTATGGAAAAGTATCTGCCGGTTATGACTGATGACTACAAAAGAAAGCATTATGCGGAGGGAGTTTTCGCTTCGATCAGGAAGAAAACGGCGAAGATTTCTTTTGGGATTTATATTTTCTTTGGAATAGTGTTTGTCGGATGTGCCTATGGTTTCTATTGGGCAATCGGGCGCATAGAGGACTATCGTCTGTCAGGGCAGGACGACATGATCGGCGCAGGCAATTTTATAGCGGGTTTCTTTGCTGTCTTTGCGCTTATTGCGTTGGCTTCCATCATTATTACGATTGTGCGTCATGCAAGAGGGACGGGCAGATGGAAGAAAAACTGCGCACAGCAGAGCGGATATACCGTAAGCGATATGGACGAGTTTGAGCGTCAGACTATGGATATGGAGTGCAGAGTCGTCAGGCTTCTTGATCCTGCGAGGGCATTGGCAGCGGGACAGGCTGACGGCATTCTGACAAGAGATTACATTTATCTTGCGGATGCCCATCATATGATTTTAAAGCTTGCTGATATAACAGCGGCCTGCCTTGTAAGACAGAAAGTGTTGACGGGCGATGTAGCCGTCAGGAAAAGCATGGAGTACCTTACCGTTATGCTGTTAAGCAAAAACGGAAACCGTGCGATAGCGGAGTGTTCTGAGGAATCGGGCAGGGAGCTGATTGATTTCCTTAAGGAGAGGTTCCCGAGTGTCCGCACCGCCGATGGGCAAGTGATCCCGGCTGAAGAATTTGACAGGCTTTCGGCAAGATGAGATGGAGCATAAGATTTGTGAAAAAAGCAGCAGAGTGGCAGAGATAATCCGTCACTCTGCTGCTTTATTTGCTGTTTTGGTCAGGGCACAGTTTGAACATGGCGTACAGTTGCCATGTTAGCTGTGATAAGATATGCGGGAAAGTGGCTTAATCAAGCTTCTGAAACACAGGAAAGAGGAAAAGATGAGAATAGACAGATTGGTTGGAATATTATCCATATTGCTACAAAAGGAGAAAACGACTGCACCGGAGCTGGCGGAGCGTTTTGAAGTGAACAGACGGACCATCAACAGAGACATCGAGGAACTGTGCAAGGCGGGGATTCCCATTGTCACAACCCAGGGCCAGGGGGGTGGGATCTCCATAATGGACGGGTATAAGATAGATCGTACACTGCTGACCAATAAAGAGATGCAGGATATCCTGGCGGGGCTTAGGAGCCTGGACAGCGTCAACGGAACCAGGCGCTATGCGCAGCTTATGGACAAATTGTCCGTGGGTTCCTCCGATTTTATGACAGGGAACCAGTCCGTGCTGATCGATCTCTCCTCCTGGTATCAAAATGCCTTGTCCTCCAAGATAGAGACGATCAGAGATGCTATTGACTCCAGAATGGAACTGGATTTTATATATTATTCCCCCAGAGGGGAGAGCAGGCGACGGATCGAGCCGTATTATCTGATCTTCAAGTGGTCTAACTGGTATGTATGGGGTTGGTGTCAGGAGAGAGGGGATTTCCGGCTGTTCAAGTTAAACCGCATGGAGGAATTGGGCGTCAGTGACCATATTTTCGAGGGCAGAGACTGCCCGCTGCCGGATCTGCGGGATGTGAGTGTATTTCCCGGAGGAATAGAGGTAAAGGCGTTGTTTGGGCCGGCGTACAAGTGGAAGCTGGTGGAGGAATACGGGCCGAACTGCTATGTGGAGCAGGAGGACGGAAGACTGTTGTTTCGCTCCGGTTTTGCCAATAAGGATTATCTGATCGACTGGCTTCTCCGTTTCCGCGACGGTGTGGAACTGATAGAGCCGGAGGAAATCCGGGCAGAAATGCGAATGCTGATTGAAAGTATGCGAACGGTCTATGAGGGGGAGCAGCCCTTGGCGTAAGTACTATCAGGATAATATTCCCTAAAAAAGTCAAGAAATATGTTTTGGACCCTGTTACAATAGACCTACACTGCAGTGAGAGAGGAACGAGTCAATGAGTTATTCAACCATAACACGGGCCATGGTCAGCTATGTGGAGAGCCACTCGACGGATACGCGGCTGGATCTGGAACAGATGGGCCAAAAGTTTGGGTATACGGAAAATTATATCAGGGAATTGTTTGCAAATCAGGTAGGGGTATCCATTATGCAGTTTTATAAGAGGCGGCGGATTATTCTGTCGGCGGCCCAGCTTTTGCGCACGGATAAAAGGATTTTGGACATCGCGTTAGAATGGGGATTTGGTTCCCATGAAGCCTACACCCGTGCCTTTGTCAAAGTTATGGGCATGTCCCCCAGCGCATTTCGCAGTACCAGGCCGATCCTGGGAAAAGCGCAGCTGAGGCCCGGCATATATGGTTTGGAATTGTTGGAGCAAAAAGAGAAAAGGAGCGATGTGAGCGATATGAGCAATACGAAGCAGGACAGCATTATTTTACATGATATTGGACAAGTGAAATTCGGCAGCTATGGAAGCGCTGCGCCTTTTCCAATCTGTATCAAGGCGGTGTCGGAGTATCTTGGGGATGATGTGTCTTATCCATATATCATGGCCGCCACGGGGGCGGCGTTCAGGCTGGTGTGGAACACGGCCTGCTGGGATCTGAGCAATGTGGATATCTATCACACTTTCACGGAATCCAATGCAGTGTATGGGCTGGGAGCCCGGGCATTGGGCAGGGAATTTTCTTTTTTGGGCAGGGGGGAGAACACCACCAAGGAGGAGTTTTTGGATTTTATCAGGGAGCATCTGGCAGAGGGCTATCCCTGCATTGCTCTGGGAATTATCGGCCCGCCGGAGCCCTGCATTGTGGCCGGATATGAGGATGACGGGGAGAGTCTGCTGGGCTGGAATTTCTTCCAGGAGGACCCGGAGTATGCGGGGGATGTGACCACCGCGGAGAACGGCTATTTTGTCAGCAGGAGCTGGTGGGAAAATACAGACACCCAGGCGGTGATGTGCATCGGCCCCATAAACGCAGGGGAGGCGTCGCCGCAGGAGATCCTTCGGCAGGCGGTGAGCGCTCTGGAGGGGCGTATAGAGCATTCCTACGCCAAGGGAATACTGGCATACAACGCATGGCGTGAGATGCTTTTGGAGGACAGCCATTTTGCAAGCGCCGCCTATGACAGCCTGTTTTCCAAGCTGTTGGTGCAAAATGACGCTGTCCAGTGCCTGATGGACGGCCGGAATCAAGGAGCCGGATATCTGCGGGAACTGGTGGCAGCGCACAAAAAGGGGGACAACACAAAGCTGGAGCAGGCGGCCCGGCATTTCCAGAAAGTCAGTGCCTATGCGGAGGAGATGAGCTACCTGATCGGGGATTGGTCAGACATAGACGCCATGCTTTTGCACCTGGCGGACAGGAAAGTGCGGGAGGAACTGGCAAAGCTGATTCTCTATGCCAAGGCGGAGGACGAGGCGGCGCTGCGGTGCCTTAAGGAGTATTTGCAATAAAGATGCCGGAAGGGCGGGCGCACTTTTGCGCCCGCTTTTTTTGGGATTGTGCAAAATAGATGTATACGCTATAATGAGCGTAGCGCTATCGCAATGGAGGTATATATGGGGATTTATCTGAATCCAGACAATGACGGTTTTTGGCAGGCAGTTCGTTCGGAGATCTATGTGGATAAAACGGGTCTGATTGCAATTTGTAATAAATATTTGAATACAGAGCAAAAGTATATCTGTGTCAGCAGGCCAAGACGCTTTGGAAAATCAATGGCTCTGAAAATGTTGGCGGCCTATTACAGCCGGGGATGTGATTCAAGGGATGTATTTAAGGGTTTTAGCATAGAGCGCCAGAAAACTTTTCCGGAGCACCTGAATCAATATGATGTTATCTTTCTGAATATGCAGCAGTTTTTGATCAGGGCAAAGGATCAGTCTGTGACAGAATATCTGGAAAAAGTGGTCATTGATGAGATTCGTGAGATATACGGTGAGTTTTTTTCAGAGCAGGAAACAATTCTCGCCGCTGTGCTGGAGCGCATCTATGCCAGGACAAGGAAAAAATTTATTTTCCTGATTGACGAGTGGGACTGCGTGATGCGGGAAAGGCAGGAGTCGGAGGCATTGCAGAAGCAATATCTGGATTTTTTAAGAAATCTGCTGAAAGACCAGTCCTATGTTGCGCTGGCCTATATGACAGGGATACTTCCCGTGAAAAAATATGGACAACACTCAGCCCTAAATATGTTTTGGGAATACTCGATGACAAATCAGTATGCTTTTGAGGAGTACACCGGTTTTACAGAGGATGAGGTAAAGGCACTGTGTGAGCGGTTTTACATGGACTTTGCCCAGACCGGCAGCTGGTATGACGGGTACAGGTTTAGGAAGTGTAAGCACGTTTACAATCCCAGGTCGGTGGTGGCGGCCATGAGCTGTCAGGATTTTTCAAGTTACTGGAAATCCACGGAAACTTATGA
>CAMWTF010000064.1 GCA_947177105.1 uncultured Lachnospiraceae bacterium
TGTGCGGCTTGTCTTTTCCACGGGATGTATTTTCTACTGTCTGGTACGGCTGTTATTGTCGGCGGCGATCCCGGCCTATCTCACCGCTGTGGCCAGCCTGCTTATTTTTTTCTTTGGCCTGCTCAAGGCGGGGAGCGTAATCTATAGGAGGGAAGGGTATGAGAGCCTCTGTTCCCTGCCGCTGTCTCAGGCCGCATTGATCTGGAGCCGGTTTGTTCGCATGTACGTGGAGAATCTGCTGGTTACGCTGGCGGTGCTGCTGCCGGGGCTTGGCGTATATGCCTGGGCGGTTCGGCCCGGACTGCCTTTTTATCTGGCGGCGCTTCTGGCAATATGGGCTGTGCCCCTTCTGCCCATGGCCGGGGCTGCCCTGGTGGGTGCGCTGGTCACGGGGATCTCCTCCAGAATGCGGCATAAAAGCCTGGCGACATCCGGTCTGTCCGTGGCCGCCGTGCTGGCAATCCTGTATGGAGTCTCACGGCTTTCCGCCATGGACGGGAGTGTGGGACCGGATATGATCAGGGAATTGTCGGATACCATATTTGGGGCGCTGGGAAAAATATATCCTCCGGCGGTCTGGCTGGGCATGGCGCTGGTGGTGGGCGACTGGGCGCGGAGCCTGGGGTGCGCCATACTCTCCCTGGCGGTCTTTGCCCTGGTGGCGGCGGGTATCTCCTGTAGCTTTCACAAAATCATCAGGAGTCTTTACGGCAGCCTGGCCCGGCATGACTATGAGATGGGCGATTTGAAGGAGAGCTCCGTGCTGGGAGCGCTGTGCAGCCGGGAGTTCAAACGGTATTTTGCCTCGTCCGTGTGGGTGACCAACACCATCATGGGGCCGGTTTTGGGCTGTATTCTATCCGGCGTACTGCTTTTTGTGGATCTGGATTCTGTCACAGGGCAGCTGCCATTGCCGGTGAAGGTGTGTTCTCTGGTTCCCTTTGGGCTGGCGGGGATTATGTGTATGATGCCCGCCTCCTCCGCCTCCGTCTCCATGGAAGGGAAAAACTGGTGGATCGTTAAGAGCCTGCCTCTCTCAGCCAAGTCCATCCTGGATGCCAAGCTTCTGATGAATTTGTTTTTGATTCTGCCTTTTTACCTTCTGGCGGAAGCGCTGCTGTTTCTGGCGCTGAGGCCCGGCGGACTGGAACTGCTGTGGCTTCTGCTGGTCCCTGCAGTCCTTATACTGTTTACCTGCGTATATGGCCTGGCGGTCAATCTGCGCTTTCCCGTGATGGATTGGGAGAGCGAGGTAAGCGTGGTCAAGCAGAGCGTCTCGGCCCTGCTGGGGGGGATGGGCGGATTTCTGCTGAGTTTTCTGTGTGCGGCGGCATTGGTTGTAATGCCGCAGGGGTATACGGATATTTTCAGGGCGGCATTCTGTGGTGTGCTGTTGTTGATCACGGCCCTCTTATATCGCAGGAACTGTGTTAAAACGAATTTGCAGAACATTTCCTAACAGGACATACTGATGTCGTGTTTCCTCTGTTAAAATGGGATTAGAAATCATGACGAGGAGGAGAAGAAACATGATAGACACCAGATGCGGACTCAGATGTGAAGGCTGTTCCTACAGGGAGGCATGCAACTGCGGGGGCTGTATAGCCACCAACGGCCGCCCTTTCCACGGGGAATGTCCCGTGGCGGCATGCTGTCAGGAAAAGGGATATGAACACTGTGGGGAATGTCCGGAGATTCCCTGCCAGATGCTTTCCGATTATTCCAGTGATCCCGAGCACGGCGACAATCCGCCGGGGGCCAGGATCCAGCAGTGCAAAAAATGGGCGGGAAAATAAAGCTCTTTCGGAATTATGTACCTGCTATGCCCATGTTACTGCATTAATACGTATTTGGATGTGCAGCATCCTAACTTTATGAAAAGGAGGACGAACATGCAGATTGTTCCTACACTCAATTTTGGAGGGAATTGTCGGGAAGCGATTCATATGTATGAAAAGGCATTTAATGGAAAGATCAGTTGTCTGATCACATATGGGGAAGCCAATGACCCTGCATATAATCCGCTGCTTAAAGAAAATCAAAAAGATTATATATATCATTCTGAGCTTATATTGGGCAATCAAAGAATCATTATGAGTGACCATGTGGATATTGAATTTCAGACATGCTACGCAAACTTCCTCACTATTATGTATGATACCAAAGAAGAGGTACAGAAGGCATATGAAATCATGAAGGAGGGAAGTACAACAATATATCAAATAGAAGCTACACCTTACAGTTCCTGTCGGGTAGTTTTTGTTGATAAATTTGGAATCCGTTGGGGAATTATGACGGAGCAGACAGAGCGGTGAAGCAGCAAAAACACTTTTTCAAAGAGAGTACAACAATACGCAACCAATGGTTGAGAAAAACACGAAGGCTGGGTGCTTGCATCCGGCCTTTTTTCCGTTTATCATAAAGACATACCGGTAAAGTGAGATGCGCGTATCTGTGTAACCTGAAAACGGCATATCCCCGAAAAGTACACAGAATAATGTTTGGACGCCGAAGCGGCCGGATGTTGATCTCGGGAAAGTGTACTGACAGGGAAGCTGCGGTACTTAGATAGGAGGAGCATATGAATACCATAGGACAGACAATCAAACAACTGCGCAGGGCCAGGGGTGTGACGCAGGAGGAACTGGCAGGGGCGCTGAACGTGACCTATCAGGCGGTATCCAAGTGGGAGAATGAGACGGCCCAGCCGGATATCATGATGATGCCGGCGCTGGCGGCATATTTTGGAGTGAGTATAGACGAGCTTTTCGGTTATAAGCTGGACGTGATGACCAACAAGGAACGGCTGATCCGCTATATGGACAAAAACCGGATTCTGGTCAGGGGAGATGTGACCTTAAAGCACGGCGGGGAGAGCAGCTACTATATCAACACGGAGAACTTCTCCACCAACGCCCAGCTGGCCCGGATCGGGGAGGTCTTTGCCGACTGTATCCGGGAGAACCATCTGGAATTTGACGCGCTGGTGGGGCTGGCCTACCACGGCATCGCCTTTGCGGTGGCGGCTGCCACGGCTTTGTATACCAAGTACGGCAAGACATGCAGTTACTGTTACGACAGGCGGGTGGCGGACAGCCGGGGGCGGATAATCTGCGGCCACACCCTGCGGGACGGAGAGCGGGTGGTGATCGTGGACGATGTAATGACCTCCGGCGTTTCCGTGGAGGAGAGGGTGGAGCAGCTGCGACGCCAGGCGGACATCCGGGTGGCGGCGGTGATCGTCATCATCAACCGCCGCGGGCAGATGCCTGCAGGCACCCCCTCCGGCGAGGAGCGGATGCTGGAAAAATACGGCGCCAGGGTATATTCCCTGATCACGGACGAGGACATTGAGGCCGCATTGCGGGAGCGGATCGTGTAGGACTAAAGCAGCCCTCATTCTCATAACGGGAATGGGGGCTTTCTTAGTATTGCTTCGTTCGATGGCTGTCACGGCGGCTGCTTTCGGAAAAAAGGCGGACGGCCTGACAGAAATTAATGGCGGTGAGACTTGATTATTGAGCGGGCAGGGATTATAATGTGCATGTGAGGAAAAAATATAGCTTCTACATAGACATATGTGGGAAACCTATAGGAAGGATATTATGGCAGATAAAATAATAGTGGGCTGTCTGCGGGAAGATCTGGCGGTATGTCCGAACTGCGGCAGCAGGAACATTGTGGGCAGGGACAGGGAATACTGCCATTGCGGCCAGTGCGGACAGGTATTGGAGATTCATGTGGTCAGCAAGGTCTCCAGCGGCGAGAAGGATGCCGATAAGCAGGACGAATTTGAGCAGATGTCTCTCTTTTAGAGCATTGTCAAATGAGAATAGTTACATTACAAAACGCAGTATTGCGGACGCAGTGCGCGGGAAGAGGCGGCAACATGGCGACAACAGGCAAAAGTATTGCAATACCAGCCATCTTGAAGGTTGGCAGGGGAGCGCTGGATAATATCGGCAGCTACCTGAAGGAAGAAAATTTTAGAAACGCGGTGATCTATTTTGGCAACGGATTGATTGAGCTGTTCGGCATGAAGGTCATGGACTCTCTGAAAGAGGCGGGCATCGAAGTGCTGGAATACCGGGAGATTGACACCGTGTACATTGACGATATTGTGGAGATGGCGTTCACCCTGCCAAACAAGGTGCAGACGATCATCGCCATCGGCGGAGGCAAGGTGATTGATGCGGGAAAATATGCGGCGTTTTTGCGCAATCTCCCCTTTATCAGTGTACCTACCTCCAGTTCCAGCGACGGTTTTTCCAGCGCCAGCGCTTCTCTGATCGTAGAGGGCAGGCGCACTTCTGTGCCCGCCAGACTGGCCCATGGCATTATAGTGGACACGGAAGTGATTCGGACGGCGCCGGAGCGCTTCATCTATTCGGGAATCGGCGATATGGTATCCAAGATCACCGCTCTGTACGACTGGCTGTTTGAAGCCCGGGCGGGCTATGCCCAGGTCAATGACTTTGCGGTTATGATAGCAAAAAAGGCGGTGAACAGTTTTGTGCGGACGCCTTTTGAGAGCATTCAGGAGGAGTTGTTTTTAAAAGAATTGCTTGACTCCCTGGCCATGAGCGGCATCGCCAACGAGATTGCGGGCAGCAGCGCCCCCACCAGCGGCAGTGAGCATCTGATTTCCCATGCGCTGGATAAGCTGTTAGAGCGCCCCCAGCTCCATGGCATCCAGGTGGGCATAGCCACCTATCTGATGGCCAGGGTCCAGGATCACCGCCATGTGCGGGTCAACACGATATTCACCGATACCGGTTTTTGGAAATATGTGGAGACTTTGGGTATGAAAAAAGAAGATTTCTCCAAAGCTATAGATATGGCGCCTTCCATCAAGCCCCACAGGCATACTTACCTGCATGAGGAACCCTACAGGGAGATGGCGAAGCGTCTGTTGGAGGAAGATGAGATATTGGGCAGGATTTTGGTGTAATCCGTGGAACGGAATTTAAAATAGTAAGCGCGGGCAGAACTTATTCCACAAGGAATGGTACTGGCAGAGCGCTTACAGTACTAAAATTAGGAGGTGGCGGTTCTGAAACTGGTCAAAAATTTATTTTATGCATTTTGTATATTGGTGATTCTGCTCTGCGCCCTGGTGGTGTGGGCGGCATTTTCTCCCACTGCCACAGAGCGGCTGGCGAGTATTTTGTATGGGGAGAACCGGGATCAAGGGATTGTGGACGTGGTTGACAGGACGGATCCGCAGCAGCCGGGGAGTGACGGGGATAACCAGCCGGGCGCTTTGACGCCCCAGGAGAGTCCGGAGCCCACTATAGCGCCGGCCGAGAGTCCGGAACCCACCATAGCGCCGCCTCAGATGGACGGCCCGCTGATCTGGGAGCCCAAGACTACTCCCCAGCCTTCGCAGACCCAGTCACCCAATCCTGCTCCGGATTTTGATCCCAATGGCATGGTGATCAATATTTATGTGTCGAAGAACGGCAATGCGGCGGATGCGGCGGCCACTTACGTGATTCCATCCAGCGACTCCGTGGAAGCTCCCAAGGATCTGGCCGACAAGACCGGATATACTCCGGTGACGGATGATACAACGGAGCTGGGAAAAGAAGAGGCCGATAAACTGCAGACGGAGCTGACGCTGGGGGAGACCGGCACGGCGCTGTATTTTGACCCTCTTTTCTATCCTTACTACTATATGCTGGATGAGACAGGGCAGGCCATATACCGGCAGATTTATGCCAATGCCAATGCTCTGAACGCAACCTTTATGCCCTGCCAGGACATCACGGTCAATGCTCTGAAAACTGTGTTCGAGGCAGTGTACAATGATCATCCGGAACTGTTCTGGCTGGAAACCGGCTACAGCTGTAAGTACAGCCGCAGCGGGAAATGTATAGAGATTACATTAAAGTTCAGTGTCACCCAGGAAGAGATGTCCGATTTCAGATCCACCTTTGATACCCAGGTGAACCGGATATTATACCAGGCATGGAGCCTTCCCGATGATTACGAGGTGGAGAAGTATATCCACAACAGGCTGTTGGAGCTGGTGGAGTACCAGAGCGGCGCGCCTATGAGTCAGAGCGCTTACAGCGCCCTGGTAAACGGCAAGACTGTCTGCGCAGGCTATGCCAGAGCGTTCCAGTACCTGATGCATCAGTTGGGAATCCCCTGCTATTATTGTACGGGATATTCCGGGGAGAACCACGCATGGAACATCATCTATCTCTACGGGGAGTATTACAATGTGGACCTGACCTGGGACGACACACAGCCTCCTACCTACCTCTATTTTAACAAGACGGATAAGGACTTCGAGGCTACCCATGTGCGCAGAAGCCTGGCGCAGAAGCTGCCGGCATGTGAGGGCACCAGCTATCGGAACCTGGAGCCGGAGCCGGCCGGCGCATCTCCTTCGCCGTCCCCTTCGCCCAAGGCTACCCCCACACCTACCAGCGACCCAAATTCTATACCTATGTCGGAGGAGCTGGAGGCGTATTACAAGGATTGCGGTCAGCAGATTATCAACTATGGTCTGGGCAGCTTCAGCTTTGTCAAGGAGATTGACGCCGAATTGTGGGATGAACTTTGGACCGCATACAATAACGGCAATATTTCAGACAGTTTCCTGATCAGAGCCATGAATCGTCTGGGAGGTAATTCCTGCAATGTGCAGATCCTCTGCCAGAGAGATTCAAACGGCCAGTACCGTCTGACCCATACAGTCAACATGCAGTAAAGGCTGTCTCAATATCAGAACTTTTATAAAGCATTCCTGGTGAAAACCATGGGATGCTTTTTTTGCGCCTTTTGACTTCTGCCTCACAGGCAGGGGAGAGGATTTTTTTCAGGAAAAGAAACAGGCATATCTCACTTGTCCCATCATATATTGAGATAGGGAGGAACAGAAAATGAACACAAGTCTGACAGAAATTTTTCCTGCGGCATACAGGATATACTTTAAAACGGCTGAAGGAAGGGTCCGGCAGGTCAGCGAGATCAGGCTGCGGATCTCCCGCCCGGCCATTTTGATGGAGGGCAGCAGGGAGGTTTTCCTGAGAGGGGACGGTGCTTATACGGAGCATATGGATCAGGCATGGCACCCGGACAGGCAGGCCCTCTCGGAGATTGTCAGCCATCTGTGCCAATATTCTCTGTATGCCTATGAGGACGAGCTGCGGCAGGGCTATATCACCATTGAGGGCGGCCACAGAGTGGGTATTGTGGGACAGGCGGTGCAGGAAAGCCCAAGCAGTATCCGCACTATCAAGCATATCTCCGCCATCAATATCAGAATTGCCCATCAGATCCTGGGAGCGGCCACACCGGTGCTGCCCTACATCTATAGAAAGGGGAGTATGCGCAATACGCTGATTGTATCTCCGCCGGGGTGTGGCAAGACCACCATGCTGCGGGACCTGGTGAGGCAGATTTCCGGGGGCAGCGCCTATGGCCCCGCCCGGACGGTGGGCGTGGTGGACGAGCGTTCGGAGATCGCGGGCTGCTATATGGGACAGCCTCAGAATGACTTGGGGCCCCGCAGCGATGTGTTGGACGCCTGCCCCAAAGCCCTGGGCATGATGATGCTGCTGCGCAGCATGTCTCCGGCAGTGTTGGCGGTGGATGAACTGGGCAGCGGGGAGGAAATCCGTGCGGTGCGTATGGCGGCATCCTGCGGCGTCAGCCTGGTGGCTACCATACACGGCATGGACATGCAGGATGTGCAGGGTAAGCCGGGAATGGGGGCGCTGTTGTCGGAGGGAATCTTCACCTGTATGCTGGTGCTGCGGCGGGACAGGCAGGGGCGCTGCCGGGTGGGCCAGGTGCTGCACCGCAGACAGATGGATGGAATCTGGGAGGAGGTGGCAGGAGATGGTCCGGCTGGCGGGATTTAGCATGATTGGACTAAGCTGCAGCGGGCTGGGGCTGTGGTATGCCTGGAATATGCAGCAGCGTCTGTATCATCTGCACGCCATGAACCGGATCATTGAGCTGCTGGTCAGTCTGCTGCAGTACGGGAAAAGCACACTGCCGGAATGCTGCTGCCAGCTGGCAGGCCAGGTGGAGGATCCCTACAGGCAGGCTTTTACTCGGGTGTATGAGGAAATGGCAGAGGGCCGGGGACGCAGCTTCACAGAGGTGTATGAAAGGGTCATGGGGGAGGCGCTGCGGGAACTGCCGCTGAAAGAACAGGACAGGCAGCTTTTTCTGCAATGCGTATTGGAGCAGGGCAGCGGTGACGGCGAGGCGAGGGTACGACTGATCCGGCGTCAGCAGGAACTGCTCAGAGAGCGTATTGTCAGGCTGGAAGCGGAGAGCCGGGAAAAGGGCCGCATGGCAGTGGGACTGGGAACCTTGGGCGGACTTCTGCTTATTATTATACTTTTGTAAGACGGTATGAGAGAATGTTTGAAGAGAAGCATCGCAAGCCGGGTTTGCGATATGCGGGAAAGAGGAAAGGCATGGGTGTGAGTCTGATTTTTAAAATTGCGGCAGTGGGAATATTGGTTACCATATTGAGCCAGGTGCTCAAACATAGCGGCCGGGAGGAACATGCTTTTCTAATCAGTCTGGCGGGGTTGATCCTGGTGCTGACCTGGATCGTGCCCTATATCTATGACTTGTTTACCACTATACAGGCGTTGTTTGACTTGACATAACGGGGGAGAAGGTTCATGTCCGAACTTATCAAAATAGGCATATTGGGAATCCTGGGGGTCATGGTAGCGTTACAGTTTAGGGCAACCAGGCCGGAGTATGGCATTTATATGGGACTGGTAATCAGCGTATTGATATTTGCATATGCGGTGCGGCAGTTTTCCGCTGTTTTGGGGCAGTTTGCGCTGATACGGCAGTTTTTGGGCAGCAGCCAGAGTTACCTGTCTATACTGCTTAAAATAACAGGGGTGACATATGTCTGTGAATTTAGCGCGGGGATCTGTAAGGATGCGGGATATGGGGCGGTGGCGGAACAGATTGAGATTTTGGGAAAGCTGTCAGTGATGTTTGCGGGGCTGCCCATTTTGCTGGCGGTGATGGAGCAGATCCAGACTTTTATGCGTTAGCATGTGTACAATGCGGGAATATGCAAAACAGTAAGACAGGGGGAGAACGATGGAGGGATTATCGATTGATATGATCTGGGAGGATTACGGGCTGGATCAGCTGCAGCAGGGACTGTCCAATCTGTTTCCGGGCAATGAATTCTCCCTGCGCCAGGTGCTGGCCCAGATTATGCAGGGGGATGTGCTGGGGGCGATCCGGGATATACTGAATGCCATGCTGGGGGACATAGGCGGCCAGCTTGCGGGTATGCGCAATGTGCTGCTTTGGCTGGTGATGCTGGGCATGGTGTCGGCGCTGATGAGCCATTTTACAGGGATTTTTGACAAGCACCAGGTAGCGGATATCAGCTTTTATTTTATGTACCTGCTGCTGACCGCCGTGCTGCTGGCCAGCTTTGGACAGACGGCGCAGGTGGCGGCTTCTGCTATGGAAAATATTCTGCTGTTTATCCGTGTGTTGGTGCCCACCTATCTGATGGCGGTGGGAGTGGCCAGCGGGACCACTACGGCGGGGGCCAGTTATCAGCTGGTGCTGCTGCTGATCTACGGGGTGGAGCAGGTGCTGATGGGAGGACTGCTGCCCTTCATATACAGCTACGTTCTGCTGGCGGTGGTAAATGGCATATGGATCGAGGAGAAGCTGTCCCTGCTGATGGAGCTGCTGGAGAAGGGGATCAAGGCAGCGCTGAATGCAATTATCGGCGTGGTGACCGGCATCAGTG
>CAMWTF010000065.1 GCA_947177105.1 uncultured Lachnospiraceae bacterium
CGTGGAAGCCGAAAGCCCCGTCTAACCTGGGCAGAAACGACACGGAGCGGAGGCTGGACGACATCCGGCGTCTACTGCCGCAGGAACAGACGGGACCATGCAATATCGCAAGGACAAATACGGCAACGACATTTCCGTGCTGGGCTACGGCTGTATGCGTTTTACTCAGACGGCGGGCAGGATTGACCTGAAAAAGGCCGAGGAGGAGATCATGGCCGCCTTCCGGGGCGGCGTGAATTACTATGATACGGCATATATATATGGGGGCAGCGAGGCGGCGCTGGGAGAGATTCTGGAGAGGGGCGGCATCCGGGATCAGGTGTACATTGCCACGAAGCTGCCCCATTATCTGATTCAAAACAGCGCCAGCCTGGACAAATATTTTGAGGAGCAGCTGCGGCGCCTGCGGACGGATCATATTGACTACTACCTGATGCATATGCTGACGGATGTGCAGACCTGGGAACGGCTGAAAGACCTGGGCATTCTGGAATGGCTGCAAAAGAAACAGGAGAGCGGCGCCATCCGCCAGGTGGGCTTTTCCTACCATGGCAATGCGGACATGTTCTGTCGGCTGGTGGATGCCTACCAGTGGGATTTCTGTCAGATTCAGTACAACTATATGGACGAGAACAGCCAGGCGGGGCGAAGGGGGCTTTTATATGCCTCGGAAAAGGGACTGCCTGTGATCATTATGGAACCTCTCAGGGGTGGGAAACTGGTGACCAGGCTGCCCGAGGCTGCCTGCAGAATTTTTGCCGGGCATAAAGTGCCGCGGCATCGTGGAGAAGAAGGCGGCACGGAGGAGCTTGTGGAGTACACGCCGGTGCAGTGGGCGCTGAAGTGGCTCTGGAACCAGCCCCAGGTCACCTGTGTGCTTTCGGGAATGAATTCCCTGGAGATGGTGCAGGACAATATAAACACGGCGGAGAATACCCGGGCGGGTGAGCTCAATGAGGCGGACGAGGCCATGCTGCAGCAGGTGGTGCAGGCCATCAATGCCCGAATGAAGGTGGGCTGTACGGGCTGCGGCTACTGTATGCCCTGCCCCAGGGGCGTGGACATTCCCGGTTCCTTTGCCGCCTATAACCGCCGCTACAGCGAGGGCTGGGTGGCGGCCATGAAGGATTATTTTATGTGTACTGCCATAAGGAAGGATTCCTCTGGGGCCTCCAACTGCATAGGCTGCGGCAAATGCGAGGGGCACTGTCCCCAGCATATCCAGATCCGGCAGGAACTGAAGGCAGTGAAAAAGACTCTGGAGAATCCGGTCTATCGGATAGCCAGGTGGCTGGTAAAGAAGATGAAGGCATATTAATCAGTCTCCCTGTATGTGACGCCTGACAGCGTCAAAAGAGATTGGCGTATAGCTGGTACGTTCCGCGGAGACACAGTAGTGCTGGCTGCTGAAGGTTCTGTAAAGGGGCGAGGCATGTACATGGCCAAAAAGGTTTGCATAGGGCATGTTTTCACAGACATACAGGGGCTCATGGGACAGAATCCAGAAGCCGTCCAGTATCACCGGCAGATCGTATACCTCTGCAAATCCCATATCCCGGTAAGCCTGGTTATCCAGCGTGTCGTGGTTGCCTTTTACCAGACATTTTTTGCCATGCAGAAGAAAGGGGGACAATCCGCCCCAATCCCCCAGCACATAGACTGTATCCTCCGGGGTTACAGTCTCATTCCAGCGCCTTATCAGCTCCTGGTCCATAGCCGAAGCGCTGTCGAAGGGGCGGTTCTCGTACCGCCGTATCCGCTCGTCCCCAAAATGGGTATCCGCAATAAAATAAATCATAGATTTTCCTCCAAGAAATTTTACCATGAAAGCTCTGGCTTTCACAGCATGGATGGCCATGCGGCTGCTTTCGGCCGAGAGTATGGTCATGGCTCACTTAGTATACTCCATATCAGCCCTATATTCAATCAGCGAAATAATACAAAATCTGATGGAATTGTATGTGTGCTTGTGGTAGAATAAAGCCATTGACAAAATCGACTGTCGCGGGCGGTGGTGCTGCTCTGAGGAGGTATGGCACATGGGAATGTATTTAAATCCGGGTAATACAAGTTTTTGGAAATCTATCTCATCCAAAATATATGTGGACAAGACAGGATTGATTGCGCAGACAAATGAGCGTATCAATACACAGGAGCAGTATATCTGCGTCAGCCGGCCAAGGCGTTTTGGAAAGTCAATGGCATTGAACATGTTGGCTGCCTACTACAGCCGTGGTTGTGAGTCCATGGATTTATTCAGGGGACGCAAGATAGAAAGCGACAAATCCTTTCGGGAAAATCTGAATCGGTATGACGTGATTTTGTTAAATATGCAGCAGTTTCTGATTGAGGCAGAGCCAGGGGAAGTGACGCAATATTTGGAACAGGAGGTGCGGCAGGAGCTTAAAGAGGAAGCGCTGGAGGGCTATACAGGCGAAATTTTGCTTGTGGGGATAAATTATGACAGAGAGAACGCAAATAAGCCTCACAGCTGCGTGATCGAAAGAATGGAAAAGCAGACAGAACATTTTTTATAACAAGAGTTGTTGCTTCATAGATATAGAGTTTTCTATGAGGCAACTTTTTTATGCTTTAGCATCAGTCATTTTCATTTTGGTGAGAAAAAATCGAAAAAATTCAAAAAAGGTATTGCAATTATTATCAAAATGAGTATAATAATACCAACAGGAATAATACTCAAAATGAGAATAATTTTTTTTGCGGGAGAGGACTTAAGGACAGGGGCAAGAACAACATCAAAAGGGAACACAAGGAAATGGAGGGAAATGATGAGCGGAAAAAATGCGCAGGGAATTACGGAACAGGAATTTTTGGACAGTTATAATCCCGAAAAATATGAGCATCCTTCGGTCACGGTTGACACTTTGATTTTTACGGTAGACAAAAGCAGGGAGGATTACCATCTGCAGATTTTGCTGGTCCGGCGGGAGGATCATCCCTTCCTGCACAAATGGGCCGTTCCTGGAGGATTTGTGGGGATGAAGGAATCCGTGGAGCAGGCGGCGGTCAGGAAATTGGAGGAGGAGACGGGACTTCGGGATACCTATCTGGAGCAGTTATATACCTGGGGGGACGTGGAGCGAGATCCCCGCACCCGAATCATCTCGGTGTCCTATATAGCCCTGATTCCCAGGGAGACGCTGTTATGTGCAAAGAAGGAAGGCAGATGTCCGGCGGTTTTGACCGGGGAAGGAAAGCAGGACATGCAGAGGGCGGCATGGCATCATGTCAGCATCCGGGAAGAGCGCCTTTGGCTGCAAAGCGAAAGCGGGGAACTTGACGAGAAGGACCTGGCCTTTGACCATGGCAGGATGATCCGGCTGGCCCTGGAGCGCATGAAAAACAAAGTGTTTTATACGGACATCGCCTTTAAGCTGCTGCCGGAGAAATTTACGTTCCCGGAACTGCAGCGGCTCTATGAGGCCATCTTGGAAGAAAAACTCCATGCGCCCAATTTCCGCAGGGATATGGGGAAATGGGTGGAGCAGACGGACGAGAAATGCAAGCCTCAGAAAGCGGGAAAACCGGCCTGGTATTTCAGACAGAGACAAAACGAAAAACATTGATGCGGAACTAAAAGCTTTGCAGAGCTTCAAAACAGCATATTCCCGGAAGGCACACTGTTCAAAAGCAGGACGCCCTGGCGGCATGATTTTGAACACCGGGATTGTGTGCATGCAGGGGATATGCGGAATTAAAATAAGGAGGAGAGAGGTATGAGGTATTTAATCGTAGTAGACATGCAGAAAGATTTTGTGACAGGGGTGCTGGGTACCGGGGAGGCGCAGCAGGTTCTGCCCACTGTGGTGGACAGAGTGCGGGGCTTTGAGGGACAGATAATTTTTACCAGAGACACCCACCAGAGCAACTATATGGAGACCCAGGAGGGTAAGCTTCTGCCTGTGCCCCACTGCATCCAGGGCAGTGAGGGCTGGCAGCTGGTGGACGCGCTGGAAGAAATTCGCGCGCAGAGAAACCTGCCAGTATATGACAAAGTGACCTTCGGCTGTCCGGAACTTGCTGTAGACCTGGTCAAAGCCAACAAACAGGAACCCATTGAATCCATAGAACTGATCGGCGTGTGTACGGATATATGTGTGGTGAGCAATGCTCTGACCATCAAGGCCCATCTGCCGGAGGTCCCCATGTATGTGGACCCGTCCTGCTGCGCGGGAGTGACGCCCCAGGCCCATGAGGCGGCGCTGGCCACCATGAGTTCCTGCCAGATTCAAATGCGGTAAGCCCATGCCGTCCGTAAAGAAAAGCGGTAAAGATGAAAATACCATAAAACATGTACAGGTGCGCTTTGCGCGGAAAGGAAAAAATATGAAACAGTTTCATGAGAGAAATTTGTCCATGGTGATGGACTTTTATGAGATGACCATGAGCAACGGCTATTTTCAGGATCAGGATAAGGATACCAAGGTGGCTTTTGACGTATTCTATAGGAAAAACCCTGACAACGGCGGTTTCTCCATCTTCTGCGGTTTGGAGCAGATCGTGGAATACATTGAGAATCTGCACTTTGATAAGGAAGATATTGACTATCTGCGCAGTCAGGGATTGTTTGGGGAGGAGTTTTTGGAATATCTGGCGGATTTCCGCTTCAAGGGAGATCTGTACGCCTTCCCCGAAGGGACCATCATGTACCCCAATGAGCCCATTATCACGGTGATCGCGCCCCTGATCGACGCCCAGCTCATCGAGACGGCCATTCTGCTGGAGGTCAACCACCAGTCCCTCATCGCCACCAAGACACGCAGGATCGTCCGGGCGGCGGACGGCAGGGCAGTGTCGGATTTCGGCGCCCGCAGGGCCCACAACATGGATGCCGCGGTATATGGAGCCAGGGCGGCCTACATCGGCGGGGCCGTGGGTACGGCCACAGTGCTGGCGGGCAAGATGTTTGACATTCCCATCAGCGGCACCATGGCCCACAGCTGGGTCATGTATTATAAAGATGAATTTACCGCCTTCAAAAAATACGCAGAGAATTACCCGGACTCCACGGTGCTGCTGGTGGATACCTACGATGTGTTAAAGAGCGGTATCCCCAATGCCATCCGCGTGGCCAGGGAGGTGCTGGAACCCAAGGGCAAGCGCCTGAAAGGGATCCGCATCGACAGCGGCGATCTGGCATATCTGTCCAAAAAGGTGCGCAGGGCCTTGGACGCGGCGGGACTGGAGGACTGCAAGATCGTGGTATCCAACAGTTTGGACGAATTTACCATCACCTCCATTTTGGCCCAGGGCGGCAAGATTGACAGCTTCGGCGTGGGCGAGCGTCTGATTACCTCCAAGTCCGATCCCGTGTTTGGCGCCGTCTACAAAATTGCCGCAGTGGAGGAGAACGGTGAGTTTGTTCCACGCATCAAAGTGTCAGAAAACGAGGAAAAGATTACCAATCCCGGACTCAAGACCGTGTACCGCGTTTACGACGAAGACAAAAAGGCTATCGCCGATTTGATCGCCCTGGCGAATGAAAAAGTGGATTTCGCAGCACCCTATCGGTATGTGGATCCCAAGAAGCCCTGGAAGAATCGATTTTTTGAAAACTGTACGGTGAAAGCCCTGCAGGTCCCCATCTTCCAGGAGGGCAAACTGGTCTATGACCTGCCCAGCGTAACGGAAATAGCCGACTATGTGAAGCGGCAGCTGGCGGAAGAGATCTGGGAGGAGGAGCAGCGTTTCGAGAATCCCCACACCCACTATCTGGATATGACCCCGGCTATGTACGAAGTCAAGATGTCCATGCTCAATGACTCCCGGGAATCTGCGGTACGGGAGCGTTAAAACAGCATATCCCCGGACAGTGCGCTGAAGAATGTACGGACGCCCCAAGCGGCCGGGCATTCATCACAGGTGCTGCGTACTGGTAGGGGATATGCGGTACTCAAAAGCATCAAAACAGCATATCCCCGGACAGTGCGCTGAAGGATGTGCGGACGCCCTAAAGCGGCCGAACATCCTTCACCGGGTTTGTGCGCTGGAAGGGAATATGCGGTACTTAAATAGGAGGATTTTTTATGGAATACGGATACATCAAAACAGCCACGGCATCCTTTGACATACAGGTGGCCGGCGTGGGCGCCAATGTGGAAAGCATGATCCGCCTGATGAAGCAGGCCCGGGAGCAGCAGGTGGAACTGCTGGTCTTTCCGGAGCTGTGCGTCACGGGTTACAGCTGCGGTGATCTGTTCTTAACCAGGCGTCTTCTAAACCAGGCTCAGGAGGGACTAAAGCGCCTGGCGGCAGCCTCCGCAGGCAGCCGCTGCCTGGTGGCGGCCGGAGCCCCCATCTGTCACAATGAAAGCCTGTACAACTGCGCTGTCTTTATCCAAGACGGGCAGCTGCGGGGCATTATTCCCAAATCCTACATCCCCGGCTATAAGGAATTTTATGAGAAACGCTGGTTTGCCTCCGGCAAGCAAATCCAGGCGGAAGAAGAACTGGGTGTGCCCTTTGGCACTCATGTGATGATGCAGCTGGGCAGCGATGTGCGGGTGGCGGCGGAGATCTGTGAAGACCTGTGGGTGTCAGACAGTCCCAGCATCCGCCATTGCCTAAGCGGGGCGGATCTGGTGGTCAACCTCTCCGCCTCCAATGAGACCGTATCAAAAAAGTCCTACCGCCAGGATCTGGTGAAAATGCAGTCCGCAAAATGCATGTGCGGCTACATTTACGCCTCCTCAGGAGAGGGAGAGAGCACCACGGACCTGGTTTTTTCCGGGCATTGTATGATTGCGGAGAACGGCAGCATCAAGGCCGAGAGCTACCGGGAAAAAGAGGGCCTGCTCACGGCGCTGATCGATGTGCAGAAGCTGCAGAATGACCGTATGAAAATGAACAGTGAGAATGAGGCCATAGACCAAAGCTCCTATGTCCGGGTAAAGCTGCAGCGGGAGGACTTCGGCCATCTGCCCGACCAGGTGGACGCCTACCCCTTTGTGCCCGCAGATCCTGAAAAACGTATACAGCGCTGTCAGGAGATCATGGAACTCCAGGCATACGGCCTCTATGAGCGGCTGAAAAAGACCGGGCTGAAAAAGGCCGTGATCGGCATCTCCGGCGGCCTGGACAGCACGTTGGCACTGCTGGTAACCCTGGAGGCATACCAAAAGCTGGGCTGGCCTGCTTGCGATATCATCGCCATCACCATGCCGGGCTTCGGCACTTCCGCCCACACCAGGAACAACTCGGACCGCCTTATGGAGCTATGCGGCGTGACGGCCCGCACTATCCCCATCACGGCGGCCTGTCGGCAGCATATGCAGGACATCGGTCACCCGGAGGATGTGTACGATGTGACCTATGAGAACATCCAGGCCAGGGAGCGCACCCAGATTCTGATGGATGTGGCCAACCAGGAAAACGGTCTGGTCATCGGCACAGGGGATCTGTCCGAGACAGCTTTGGGCTGGTGTACCTACAACGGCGACCACATGAGCATGTACGGCGTCAATATTTCCATTCCCAAGACCCTGGTAAAATACCTGGTGTCCGCCTACGCCGAGATGCACCCGCAGCTGAAAGCGGTGTTGACCAGTATCTGTGAAACCGTGATCAGCCCGGAGCTGCTGCCCCTGTCGCCGGACGGCCGGATCAGCCAGTCCACTGAGGACGCCATCGGAAAATACGATCTCCACGATTTCATCCTGTATCATTTTGTCCGAAACGGCTTCGACGGGGAAAAAATTATGGCCCTGGCCGAAGTCGCGTTTCCCCGGGTAAGCCGGGAGACCATAGAAAAGACCGCGGAAACCTTTTTCCGCCGCTTTTTCTCCCAACAGTTCAAGCGTTCCTGCATGCCGGACGGACCCAAAGTAGGCTCTGTGAGCCTGTCCCCCCGGGGAGACTGGCGCATGCCCTCGGATGCGTCCGTGGCGGATTATTTATAAATTTTTCACTTGCGCCTATCCTGAATTTGGTGTATAGTGATTCACGATTGGATTGGGTAAAGGATAAACCTCAGGAAAGCAAGGAATGAAAATATGGCAAAAAATCTGATTATTCTGGAGTCACCAGCCAAGGTGAAGACAGTGAAAAAAATATTGGGAGCTAACTATGAGGTGGCCGCTAGCGGCGGCCATGTGCGGGATCTGCCCAAGAGCAGCCTGGGAATTGACGTGGAACATGACTACGAACCCAAGTACATCACCATCCGGGGAAAAGGGGATGTGCTGGCGGGCCTGCGCAAGGAAGTGAAGAAGGCCGACAAGATCTATCTGGCAACCGACCCTGACCGGGAGGGAGAGGCCATCTCCTGGCATCTGCTGCATGCGCTGAAGCTGAAAGAGATGACGGACAAAAAAGTATACCGTATCACCTTCAATGAGATCACCAAGAGCGCCGTGAAGGAATCCCTCAAAAACGCCAGGGAGATCAACATGGATCTGGTGGATGCCCAGCAGGCCCGGCGGGCCCTGGACCGAATGGTGGGATACCGTATCTCGCCTCTTTTATGGGCAAAGGTAAAGAGAGGATTAAGCGCGGGACGGGTGCAGTCCGTGGCGCTGCGCATCATTTGTGACCGGGAGGCGGAGATCAATGCCTTTATCCCGGAGGAATACTGGACCCTGGACGCAAGCCTCAAGGTGGCGGGGGAGAAAAAGCCCGTGACAGCCAAATACCATGGACAGGGCGGCCATAAGGCGGAAATTCACAGCCAGGAAGAGATGAATGCTCTGCTAAAGAGCCTGGAGGGCGCGTCCTGGCAGGTGGCGGAGGTGAAAAAGGGCGAGCGGGTCAAAAAAGCGCCTCTTCCCTTTACCACTTCCACACTGCAGCAGGAGGCCAGCAAGGTGCTGAATTTTTCCACCCAGAAAACCATGCGGCTGGCCCAGCAGCTCTATGAGGGCGTGGAACTGAAGGGAGAGGGCACAGTGGGTCTGATCACTTACCTGCGTACCGATTCTACCCGTGTATCCGAGGAAGCGGAGCAAATGGCCCGGGCCTATATCGTAAAACATCACGGTGAAAAATATGCCGCCGAGACCGTGACCGTGAAAAAGAATGAACAGAAGATCCAGGATGCCCATGAGGCTATCCGTCCTACGGACATCGAGAGGATTCCGGCGGCGGTGAAGGAGCAGCTGCCCCGGGATCTTATGCGGCTGTATCAGTTGATCTGGAAACGATTTGTGGCCAGCCGTATGGCGGGAGCGGTATATGAGACCGTATCCACCAAAATCGAGGCCGCAGGGCATCTGTTCACTATGGCGGCCTCCACCAGGGTGTTTGACGGCTATATGGGCATCTATACCCAGGAGGAGGACCAGGAGGAGAACAATCGTATCAGCCATGAACTGTCTGCGGCCAGTGAGCTTTCTCTATTGGGACTGGAGCCGAAGCAGCATTTCACCCAGCCTCCCGCCCACTATACCGAGGCGTCTCTGGTGAAGGCTCTGGAGGAACTGGGCATAGGCCGTCCCAGCACTTATGCGCCCACCATCACCACCATCCTGGCCAGACGCTATGTGGCAAAGGAGAATAAGAACCTTTATGTTACAGAGCTGGGCGAGGTGGTGAACCAGATGATGCTGGAGGCATTTCCCAGCATCGTGGATGTGCATTTTACGGCCAATATGGAGGCTCTGCTGGACGGCGTGGAGATGGGGACGGTGAAGTGGAAGACCGTCAGCTCCAATTTTTACCCCGATCTGGACGAGGCTGTGAAAAATGCCGAGAAGGTCCTGGAGAAAGTCACCATAGCCGACGAGGTCTCCGATGAGGTCTGCGAGCTCTGCGG
>CAMWTF010000066.1 GCA_947177105.1 uncultured Lachnospiraceae bacterium
GAGATACAGACCCTGGACACCATGATAAAGTGTATCGCCGTGGCCTCCGGCAATGACGCCTCCGTGGCGGTGGCGGAGCACATTGCCGGATCGGAGGAGGCTTTCGTGGCCATGATGAACGAAAAAGCGGGGCAGCTGGGCATGGTGGATACTCATTTTGAGGATTGCTGCGGTTTGACCAATTCGGACGGACATTATACCACGGCAAAGGATGTGGCTTTGATGAGCCGGGAACTGATCACCAGATATCCGCAGGTTTATAACTACACCCAGATCTGGATGGAGGATATCACCCACGAGACCCGGCAGGGAACCACCAATTTTACTTTGAGCAGCACCAATAAGCTGCTGAAGCAATATCCCTATGCCACCGGTCTTAAGACCGGATCCACGGAAAAGGCGAAGTATTGCCTGGCAGCTACGGCCTGCAAGGACGGGATCGACATGATCGCTGTGATTATGGGGGCGCCGGACCCCAAGGACCGGTTCAAAGATGCCCAGACGCTGCTGACATACGGTTTTAACATAAGCGCTATGTACGTGGATCCCAACTCGGATCCGCTGCCGCCGCTGACCGTGGAGCGCGGCGTGGCGGAGCAGGTGCCGCTGGTGTATGCGGGAGAGTTCCGATATCTGGACACCCAGGGCCGGGATCTGGGCAGAGTGGAAAAGGTGATGGAATTGCCGGAGACGGCCCAGGCCCCCGTGGAGCAGGGCAGACAGGCGGGGGTGGTCAAATACATACTGGACGGCGTGGAACTGGGAGTTGTTCCCATCCTGTATGGAGAGAGCGTGGCCCAGGCGGTATACCGGGACTATCTCTACAAGATTTTCCGGGAATTTCTTTTGTAAAGGAACCAAATGTGGCAGACTACTGTTGAATAAGAACAAAATTACGGACGGAGAAAGAAATGTTGGATATTCTGTTGCTGATACTGATACTGTTTTTAGTTGTCATTCTGTGGGTCATGATCTATGACAGCAACCGCTTTGTGGTGGTGCGGCATGAGATACAAGACCGGAGGATCGGTGGGCATTATCGGGTGGTTTTTCTGTCGGATCTGCATAATAAGCAGTTTGGAAAAAATAATTCTCTGCTGCTGAAGGCCATAGAAGACGCAGAGCCGGACGCAGTGCTGGTCGGCGGAGATATGATTAACGGCAAGCCCGGGGAGAAGCTGGAAGGGATGGTGAACCTGCTGCGATCCCTGAAGGAGAAATATCCGGTGTACTATGCCAACGGCAACCATGAGCACCGAATCAAGCTGTACCCGGAAACCTATGGGGATGCGGCAAAACGCTATGAGAAGTCCCTTTCAGAGTTGGGGATCGAGCCCCTGATCAACTGTCATGTGCAGCTGCCGGGAGCCAATCTGGCCATCTACGGATCCGAGATAGATAAATACTACTACAAGCGTTTCACTGTGCCAAAGATGGAGCAGGATTACCTGACGGGGCTTCTGGGACACCCCCGTCAGGAGGTCTATACCATCCTCCTGGCCCACAACCCGGACTATTTTCCCCAGTATGCTCAGTGGGGAGCGGATTTGGTGCTGTCCGGTCATGTGCATGGCGGCATCATACGCATCCCCCTCTGGGGCAAGGGCCTTTTGTCTCCCAATGTGCGCTTTTTCCCCAAATATGACGGCGGCGTTTACCGGGAGGGCGGCAGTGCCATGATCCTGAGCCGCGGCCTGGGCATCCATACCATACCTTTCCGCCTTTTTAATCCCGGCGAATTGATTGTGATTGACTTTACAGAACAATAGTTCTGCTTGAACACGGCGAAAAAAAAAGGTACAATACACTCTTAGAGAAATGCCACGGAAAGGACGAAAGCATGGCGATACCGGTAAAATTGGAGGTGTTTGAAGGCCCTCTGGACCTGCTGCTGCACCTGATTGACAAGAATAAGGTGGATATATATGACATTCCCATAGTGGAGATAACCCAGCAGTACATGGACTATATCAAGCAGATGGAAACGGAAGATATGAATGTCATGAGCGAGTTTCTGGTCATGGCGGCCACATTGATTGATATTAAGTGCCGTATGCTGCTGCCCAAGGAAGTGAACGAGGACGGGGAGGAGGAAGATCCCCGGGCGGAACTGGTGCAGAAGCTCCTGGAATATAAAATGTTCAAATATATGTCCTATGAACTCAGGGACAGGCTGGTGGATGCGGAGAAAAACTTTTACCGAAGCCAGCAGCTGCCGGAGGAAGTGGCGGCTTACCGTCAGCCTGTGGACTATAAGGAACTGATTGGGGATATGAACCTGGCCAGGCTCAATGATATTTTTAAAGCTATGTTGAAACGCCAGGTGGACAAGATTGATCCCATCCGCAGCAGCTACGGCAATATCGAGAAGGACGAGGTGGATATGGACGAGCGGTCCCTGTATGTAGAAGCCTACGCCCGGAGCCACAGGCGTTTCAGCTTCCGGGGGCTGCTGGAGCGGCAGAACGGCAAGATGCAGATTATCGTCACTTTTCTGGTGATTTTGGAACTGATGAAAATGGGCAAAATCATCATATCCCAGGAAAATATTTTTGATGACATTCTCATAGAGTCCAATATGTATGAATGTGCGAAGGAGGTTTAGGAAAAGGCGCTGGCAGGACCCACATATGCGGAACTTGGAATAAGAAAGGTAAAGATATAGATGGAACGTACTTTAGCGAAAGCGGCGATAGAGGCAATTCTTTTTGCCATGGGGGAGTCGGTGGAGATCAGCCGTCTGGCGGATGCCATAGAGGAAGATATAAAGACCACCCGGGATATTTTGGAGGAGATGACCCAGGAATACAGACAGGAGGGCAGGGGGATTGGCATCACGCAGCTTGACGATGCGGTACAGCTGTGTACCAAGGCGGAGATGTATGAATACCTGATCAAGATTGCCAAGGCTCCCAGAAAGATGGTACTGACAGACACGGTGATAGAGACTCTGTCCATCATAGCCTACAAGCAGCCTATCACCAGGGTGGAGATCGAGCGGATCAGAGGGGTCAGCTGTGATCATGCCATCAACAAGTTGTTGGAATACGACCTGATCACAGAGCTGGGGCGGATGGACGCGCCGGGGAGGCCGCTGCTGTTCGGCACCACACAGCAGTTTCTGCGGTGCTTTGGCGTGGGGAGCCTGGAGGAACTGCCGGAACTCTCCACGGTGCAGATCGAGGAGTTCAAACAGCAGGCGGAGGCGGAAGTGCAGATGCAGCTGGAGATATAGCCTCATATATTCGTCCGAAGCTACATATATTGGGATAAACGAAGCTATGGCGGTTGAATGACCAATATGAGAAGGAGCCTTAGACGATACATATGCCTGCTGTGCTGTCTGCTGGCAGCGCTGCGGCCCGTGCCGGTTTATGCCCGGGAACCGGAGCCCGGAGAACTTTATGCCCAGGCGGCGGTGCTGATGGACGCGGATTCCGGACGGGTGTTATTTGATAAAAACGGTTCACAGGTGCTGGCTATGGCCAGTACCACCAAAATCATGACTTGTATTCTTACGCTGGAACTGGCGGACACCCAGGAGATGGTGGAGATCTCTTCCTATGCCGCCTCCATGCCCAAGGTGAAGCTGTATGTACAGAAGGGGGAGCGCTACCTGCTGGAGGATCTGCTGTACAGTTTGATGCTGGAATCCCACAATGACGCGGCGGTGGCCATAGCGGAGCACGTGGGCCGCAGATATCTGCCCGCACAGCTGCAGGAAAAATCCCCTGCGGACTATACGCCGGAGGAGAGCAGGCAGGCGGTGGAGGCTTTTGCGACGATGATGAACCGCAAGGCGGCGGAGCTTGGCTGTAAAGATACTTGGTTTATCACTCCCAACGGACTGGATGCCACCCAGGTGCTGACAATGGAAAGCGGGGAGATCATTGAGAAGTTCCACTCCACGACAGCGAGGGATCTGGCATCTATCATGTGCTACTGCATACGGCGATCTCCGCAAAAGGAGAGGTTTCTGGAGATCACTCAGACGCCGTCACACAGTTTTTCCATAGAGAACGGCCGAAGCTTTTCCTGCGTCAATCACAATGCCTTTCTCCAGATGATGCAAGGGGCCATCAGCGGCAAGACCGGCTTTACCAACCAGGCCGGGTACTGTTATGTGGGGGCGCTGGAGCGGGACGGGAAGACGCTGGTGGTGGCGCTTCTGGCCTGTGGATGGCCTAACAACAAGGGATATAAGTGGAGCGATACGAGAGTGCTTATGAATTATGGATTGGAGGACTTCACCTATCATTCCCTGGACGAAGCGGCCTATGATGAGTCGGAGCTGGAATCGATTCCTGTGCTGCGGGGACAGACAGTGGATATTGACGGGACGGCCTATGTGCAGGTGCGTATTCAGGAACGGGGAGCGGAAGGTAAATATGTGGGATCTGATGCGGAAGAGATCTTGGGGCTGCTTCTGAAAGACGGCGAGGAAATCCTGGTGGAGTGCCGCATGGAGCAGCAGCTGCAGGCGCCGGTGGCCGCCGGGGAGCAGGTGGGAACCATACAGTACATATTCCAGGATCAGGTATACCGGGAGGAGCACATTATCACCACAAAGGCCGTCCGGGAAATAGATTACAGGTGGTGCTTTCAACAGATTTTGCAGTATTTTCTGCTCTAGAACGGCATTATCCGAAAAGGCGCAAAGCAATGGATAAGGAAAATTGAAAAATATTACAAAAAAATGCAATTCGTGCTAGGCGAGTTGCATTTTTTATGTTATACTTGGAGAGAAATTAATCATGGGGGCATTTGTTTTTCTGACCGGAGCCCCGTGTTAATTCGTTATAATTTATTCAATATAAACGGAGGGCTGAAACATGAGTACTACTTCAAAAGCGAGTCAAAGAATCGAAGCTTTACTCGACGCAAACAGTTTCGTTGAGATTGGCGCCCTGGTGACAGCCAGAGCCACCGATTTCAATCTGAAACAGAGCGAGACTCCTTCAGACGGCGTTGTGACCGGCTATGGAGTCATCGACGGCAATCTTGTCTATGTGTACAGTCAGGACGCGTCCGTGTTAAACGGGTCCGTGGGTGAGATGCATGCAAAGAAGATTGTCCGGCTGTATGAGCTGGCCATGAAGACGGGAGCTCCTGTCATCGGGCTGATCGACTCCGCAGGACTGCGTCTGCAGGAGGCGACGGATGCGCTGCATGCATTTGGCGAGATCTATCTGAAGCAAACCCTGGCTTCTGGTGTGATTCCCCAGATCACAGCGGTATTCGGCACCTGTGGCGGCGGCCTGGGTCTGTTCCCCACCATGACCGACTTTACCTTTATGGAGGAGAAAAGCGCCAAGCTGTTCGTGAATGCGCCCAATGCCCTGGATGGCAATGTGATTACCAAATGCGATTCCTCCTCTGCGGAGTTCCAGGCCAAGGAGAGCGGCATCGTGGATGTGACCGGAGACGAGGGTACCGTGCTGGCAGGCATTCGGAGGCTGGTAGGCTTCCTGCCTTCCAACAATCAGGAAGTTGCTGCCGAGGAGTGCAGGGATGACCTTAACAGAGCAACACCGGAACTGGCAGGCTGTGTAGGAGATACAGCTATCGCCTTGTCCGTACTGGCGGACGGACGTGATTTCCTGGAGGTGAAAGCCGCCTATGCCAAAGATATGGTGACGGGCTTTATCAAGCTCAACGGCGCTACCGTGGGCTGCGTGGCCAACCGCTGCGAGGTATACGACGGAGAGGGCAAGCTGGCGGAGAAGATGGAGCCGGTGCTCACCGTGTCAGGCTGTGAGAAAGCGGCCAGCTTCATCGCCTTCTGTGACAGCTTCAATATCCCGGTGCTGTCCCTGACCAATGTAAAGGGCTACGAGGCCACTATTTCCTCCGAAAAAGGTATCGCTAAGGCTGCGGCAAAGCTTACATACGCTTTTGCCAATGCGACTGTCCCCAAGGTGAATCTGATCCTGGGCAAGGCATATGGCACAGCTTATGTAGCGATGAATTCCAAGGGAATCGGCGCGGATCTGACCCTGGCCTGGCCCACTGCTGAGATCGGCACCATGGATGCCAAGCTGGCCGCCAAGATCATGTATGACGGACAGGGCGCGGAGGTGATTGACGCCAAGGCGGCGGAGTACGCCGCACTGCAGACCAGTGCATTAAGCGCTGCGCAGAGAGGCTATGTGGACCAGATCGTGGAGGCTGCCGACACCAGGAAATATATCATTGGCGCTTTCGAGATGCTGTGTACCAAGAGCGAAGAGCGCCCGGCTAAGAAGCATGGGACTGTTTAGATTAAAAAAGGCAATAGCGCAGGCGCGGCCTGCGATATGCAGGAAAGAGGTAAGTATGAGGAAACGTTCAGCAATCATTTGTGCGACAGCTTGCGTCTTTGGTCTGACGGCCTGTGGAAGTGATCTGGGTGAAAGGATGGAGAGGGCGGCCCTGAATACTTTGATTGGTATGGGGACCGTATTTGTCGTCCTGATCATTATCATAGGTGTCATTTCCCTGTTTAAGTTTATCCCGGTGATTCAGGACAGGCTTGCCAGGAAAAATACAGGGAGTGTACAGGAGAGCAGCGTAACCGCTGCCACACAGATGAGCAATGTCCAGGAGGACACGGATGTGTCCGATGATCTGGAACTGGTAGCCGTGATCGCCGCGGCGATTGCTGCCAGCGAGGGCGCCGCTTCTGCGGACGGCTTCGTGGTTAGGAGCATCCGCAAGGTAAACGGAGTGAGAAGAGCATAAATATATTAATAATTTAGGAGAAACCAGTTTTGAGGCGCTGCCCGGAGGCTTTGCCTCGGATAATAGCTGGTGTATTATCTCAGGGAAACCTGTGATATATGGAAAGGAGAAAATATGAAAAATTATACCATCACCGTAAACGGCAATGTATATGATGTAGTAGTGGAAGAGGGAGCATCCACAGGTGCCCCTGCTCCTGCAGCCCCCAGGGCGGCAGCTCCCGCAGCTCCCGCAGTTCCCAAGACAGTGGCTCCCAAGGCGGCTGGCGGTGCAGGCAGCGTGAAGGTTGAGGCTGGTGCCGCCGGCAAGGTGTTCAAGATTGAGGCCAAAGTTGGGCAGGCTGTAAAGGCTGGCGATCCGGTTGTAATCATTGAGGCAATGAAAATGGAAATCCCTGTTGTGGCTCCTCAGGATGGAACGGTGGCAAGCATCGACGTAGCTGTAGGAGATTCTATCGAGGCCGGCGCTGTACTGGCTACCATGAACTAATCATTCTATCCATTTGAATGAATCACAACAGGAGGTCAACACATGGATTATATAGCAAATACGCTTAGCAATCTGATCCACCAGACAGCGTTCTTCAACCTGACCTGGGGCAATTATGTGATGATTGTAGTTGCGTGTGTATTTCTTTATCTGGCTATCCGAAAAGGGTTTGAGCCTTTGCTGCTCACCCCGATAGCTTTCGGTATGCTGCTGGTGAATATCTACCCGGATATCATGATGTCCATTGAAGAGTCATCCAATGGCGTCGGCGGCCTGCTGCATTATTTCTACTTATTGGATGAATGGGCCATTCTGCCTTCCCTGATTTTTATGGGAGTGGGCGCATCCACGGATTTCGGCCCTCTGATTGCCAATCCCAAGAGTTTCCTGCTGGGTGCGGCGGCGCAGTTTGGTATCTACATGGCTTACTTTGGGGCTATCTTTATGGGATTTAACGATGCGGCTGCGGCTGCTATCTCCATTATCGGCGGCGCTGACGGACCTACATCCATTTTCCTGGCCAGTAAACTGGGACAGACGGCAATCATGGGTCCCATAGCTGTGGCGGCATATTCTTATATGTCCCTGGTGCCCATTATCCAACCCCCCATCATGAAGCTGCTGACCACTGAGAAGGAGCGTAAGATCAAGATGACACAGCTTCGTCCTGTGACCAAGCTGGAGAAGATTCTGTTCCCCATCGTCGTTACCATCGTGGTATGTCTGATTCTGCCCACTACGGCGCCTCTGGTAGGTATGCTGATGCTGGGTAACCTGTTCAGGGAGTCGGGCGTGGTGAGACAGCTGACAGATACGGCTTCCAACGCTTTGATGTACATTGTGGTTATTTTGTTGGGTACCTCTGTAGGCGCCACCACCAGCGCAGAGGCTTTCCTGAACTGGGATACCATTAAGATCGTTGTTCTGGGTCTGGTTGCCTTTGCCTTCGGAACGGCGGCGGGTGTACTCTTCGGCAAGCTGATGTGTGTTGCCACCAAGGGTAAGGTGAACCCGCTGATCGGTTCCGCCGGCGTGTCCGCAGTGCCTATGGCCGCCCGCGTATCCCAGAAGGTAGGCGCGGAGGCAGATCCCACCAACTTCCTGCTGATGCATGCCATGGGTCCCAACGTGGCCGGCGTTATTGGTACGGCCGTGGCGGCCGGAACCTTTATGGCCATCTTCGGAGTATTTTGAGTTGTGTGATATAGCTAAATAAATCAGCAGTTGCCCGTACAGTGCCAGACAGGACAACTGCAAAACTATAAACGGCAAGCGCCCTGCCAGTGCCTGGGATAAATACCGGCCGCATTCCGGACGGGATTTATCCTACCGGGTATGGCACTGGGAGGTCGATTGCGGAACTTTTATTTGGAGGAGACGTAAATGTCAGAACAAGCTAAAAAACCGATTAAAATAACGGAAACAATATTGCGTGATGCCCACCAGTCTCTGATTGCTACCAGGATGCCTACTGATTTCATGCTGCCCATCGTGGAGAAAATGGATAAGGTCGGCTACCACTCCGTAGAGTGCTGGGGCGGCGCGACCTTTGACGCATCCCTGAGATTCCTGAAGGAAGATCCCTGGGACAGACTGCGCAAGCTTCGTGACGGCTTCAAAAATACCAAGCTGCAGATGCTGTTCCGCGGTCAGAACATCCTGGGCTACAGGCCCTATGCGGATGATGTGGTGGATGCTTTTGTGCAGAAGTCCATTTCCAACGGTATTGATATCATTCGTATTTTTGACTGTCTGAATTATCTGCCCAATCTGCAGGAGGCGGTAAACGCCACCAACAGGATGAAGAAACAGGAGGGCAGGGGACATGCGCAGGTGGCTTTGTCCTATACTCTGGGAGATGCCTATACTCTGGAATACTGGGCTGACATGGCCAAGAAGATCGAGGAGATGGGTGCGGATTCCATCTGTATCAAGGATATGGCAGGATTGCTGGTGCCCTACAAGGCTTCCGAACTGATTGCGGCCATGAAAGAGAACACCAAGCTGCCTATTCAGCTGCATACGCATTACACCTCCGGCGTGGCAGGCATGACTTACTTAAAGGCGGTGGAGGCTGGTGTGGACGTGATCGACACGGCTATGAGTCCTTTCGCCATGGGCACATCCCAGCCCGCTACTGAGGTTATGGTGGAGACTTTCAGGGGTACGCCCTATGACACCGGTTTTGACCAGAATCTGCTGGCGGAGATCGCCGACTACTTCCGTCCTTATAGGGATGAGTGCTTAAAGAGCGGCCTGCTCAATCCCAAGGTGATGGGCGTGGATATCAAGACCCTGTTGTATCAGGTGCCCGGCGGCATGTTGTCCAACATGGTGAGCCAGCTGAAAGAGCAGAACGCGGAGGATAAGTATTACGATGTGCTGCGTGAGATTCCCCAGGTGCGTAAAGATCTGGGCGAGCCTCCCCTGGTTACTCCTTCCTCTCAGATCGTGGGTACGCAGGCCGTGTTCAACGTGCTGATGGGCGAGAGATACAAGATGGCTACCAAGGAGACCAAAGCAGTGCTGCGTGG
>CAMWTF010000067.1 GCA_947177105.1 uncultured Lachnospiraceae bacterium
CCCATCTGGCCAGCAATGCCCGCAGTATCCACACTTACGAGGACAATGGATGGGACACCTCCTACGAGACTTATCTGCGGGGGGAGATCAGCACCTATTCCGACAAGATGCTGGAGCTTTACGGCAGATATATAGCGGCCCATGCGGCGTCAGGGCAGAACCTTGCCCGTGAGATTATGACCCATTCAGTGCATATGTACGGCTATGAGAGCTTGGAGGATGCGGAGGAAGGACAGCGCCGGGAGACGAATTTATAGGAAAAGCTGTTTAAATGGATGAGCGCTTAAACACCAAGACGGACGGAAGTTCATCACGGACCGGGGGCCTGTTGGGAAAGAGTGGAATTTTATATGGAGGATTTATATGGAGGAGAGAAATATAAGCCTGCCATGGGCCGTCAAGGAACGGCTGGCGGGAAAAGAATTGATTGAGATCACGGAGCACCACCGAAGCGGAGATCTGGTGTACAGAGTAGGAGAGGATTATATTCTCAAGGTGTCTGACAATATAGAGAGGCTTCAGCGGGAGCGGGCGGTCAATGATTTCCTGACAGGCAAAGTAGGTGTCTCGGAGACGGTTTGGTTTACGGCAGAAGAGGAGCGGGCATTTTATCTTAAAACCATGCTGAAAGGCGAAACGCTGGCAGAGGAGGAGTATCTGCGCAATCCCCGGGAGCTGGTGCGGCTTCTGGCCCGGGCCATGAGGATGCTTCACAGTGTTGATATCAGCGGCTGTCCCATCAAAAGCCCGGACTCGGAGGGAGACTGTTTCATCCACGGGGATTTTTGTCTTCCCAATATATTGGTAAAGGATGGGGAGGTCAGCGGATTTATTGATTTGGAGGCCGGAGGCATAGGAGACCCCTGGATGGATTACGCATGGTGCATTTGGTCTTTGGAGTATAACCTTGGCACGAACCGGTATACCGGCCTTTTGCTGGATGCGCTGGGAATTGCGTTTGACAGGGAAAAGTTTGAGCGCTACACATGCTGACACTGATTGTGGGAAAGCGCTTATTGTGATCGAACTGTGTCCTCCACAGTGGGTATAGTAGAAAAATATTATCGAATCATAAGTGTCGCGGCACTTGCTGTTATGACAGGATTCATTAATTTGCGGAGGAATGAAAATGAACATACAATACAGACAGGCAAAAGCGGCTGATTTGGATGGCATTGCGGCTCTTGCCGGCCAGGCAGCTGCCCGGATGGTCAGCCAGGGAATTGACCAGTGGGATGAGTTATATCCCATTCGGGAAGATTTTGAACAGGACATCATTCGCGGCCAGCTGACGGTTGGAATGCTGGGTGATGAAATTGCCGTTATCTATACCATTAACGGAGAATATGAGCCGGAATATGAAAGCGCAAAGTGGAAAGATCCCGACAAGCCTTTCTGCATCCTGCACCGCCTATGTGTAAATCCCCTTTTTCAGAACCAGGGGATCGCCCGGCGGACCATGGAACATATAGAGCAGGAAGCTGCGGCCAAGGGCATTCGGGCCATCCGGCTGGACGTGTTTTCCCAAAATCCCCATGCGCTGAAGCTGTACCGGAATCGTGGATTTGAAGAAGTTGGGACGGCACGGTGGAGGAAAGGTCTGTTTTATTTGATGGAAAAGTATTTGGAATTATACTGACTAACGTTAAGATTTTCCAATTTCCGCACAGCGCATGTCGCATAATTCGGCAACATGCACTGTGCGGAAGGGAAAATCTAATCGTTAGTAAGTATAAGAAAGGAATAGTATCTCACACCCAGGGAATGCTAAAGGTGATCCTCTGACATGAGTCGGCGGATCACCTTTTTTGAATGGAATGTCAATCTATAATTGGAAAGGAATGGTAAATATGGATTTTAATGGTACAGCTTTTGGCGCTGCTGCCGAAGCGGGCTATCCCCTTTCCATGGTACCCCTGGGTCTTGACCTGGATATGATGGAAAACGAGGCAGTACGGGACAGGCACGCCAGTATGACGGAGAGCGAGAAAGAGCAGCTGCTGATGCGCTGCCGGGATGCAAAGTCCGACAGGGAAATGCGGCGGATCGTGGAAGAAGAGGTGCCGGAGGGCAGGATCAGCGCATTGTTTGAAGGGCCTGCGACCGGCTGAGATTAGGCGGAAAATCCACATCTTTTAGAGGTGTGGATTTTCTGTGCAGTTTTCTGTTTGGGAAAGGCGGCAATTGACGAAGCTATGGAGACCGGATATACTATATAATTAAAGAAAGCATTGGACAAGGTCCAAATACCAATTAACGCAATACCACGGGCACAGCGGGAGTCTGGCTAAACCAAACTTCGGTTATGCAGACATAAGAAAAGCCTGGCTATTATTTTAAGAGGAGAGAGGGTGTGCAAGTCATGAACGAACAATTTTCCAGAACCCGGCTGCTGCTGGGGGATGCGGCTATGGAGCGTCTGGCGGAGGCCAGGGTGGCGGTGTTTGGCATAGGCGGCGTGGGAGGCCATGTGGTGGAGGCGCTGGTGCGCAGCGGTATAGGTGAGATTGACCTGGTTGACAGCGACACGGTGAGCGAGAGCAATCTGAACAGGCAGTTGATCGCCACTCACAGTACCGTAGGCAGGTACAAGGTGGACGTGATGGAGGAGCGGATCAGGGATATCAATCCCCGGGCGGCGGTACATAAGTATCCATGTTTTTTTCTGCCGGAAAATGCGGAGCAGTTTCCCTTTGGAGAATATGACTATGTGGTGGATGCGGTGGATACGGTGACGGCCAAGATTGAGCTGGTTCTGAAAGCCCAGACGGCGGGCGTTCCCGTGATCAGCAGCATGGGGGCGGGCAATAAGCTGGATGCCAGCGCCTTTCGAGTGGCGGACATCTACCAGACCAGCGTCTGCCCCTTGGCCAAGGTCATGCGAAGAGAATTGAAAAAGAGGGGCGTTGGGCAGCTAAAGGTGGTCTATTCACAGGAATTGCCCCTGGCGCCGGGATACAATGATGAAGAGCTGCCTGCGGGCAGGCGGGCGGTCCCCGGGAGTGTGGCCTTTGTCCCTTCCGTGGCAGGGCTGATTATCGCCGGAGAGGTGGTAAAGGATCTGAGTATGATTTGCTCCGAACAGCGCTAAGTGTGGTGAGGTGCATAATCTTAACTGTAAGCAACACCTATATTGACGCAGGAGGGTATGCACATGAATGATTACAGCAAAATCACAGCCCTTTACTCCCGCTTATCAGTGGGGGACGAGGACAGGGACGGCGGCGAAAGCAACTCATAAACCTCGTTGGGCAACAATTACGGTATAGTTTTCGGTATCATATGTAACTCCTGTTTCTCTAAAACCATTTTTGTGCCAAAAATGTTCTGCTTGAGGATTCCCTTTTACCCAACCAAGGCGGACATTCGCCATCCCAATACGGAACAGATAAGCACACAGGTCATTGATAATCTTGCTCCCTGTTCCAGTATTCTGTATGGACACATCCGTCATAAAAAATCCAATAAAGGCTGTTAATTCATCCGGGTAGGCCATGATGAAATCCATCACGGCAATCAGTTTTTCCCCATCATAAAATCCCAGATAATACTTATCGCACATTTCCTTGTTGGGTGGGAGCGCATTCATGTCATTCATAATGCTCTGTTCTGATACAAACGGTGGACAGTATTGATAGTATAAACTGTTTTTATAGCATAATGTGTATACTTCCGCTACATCATTGGCACACATCTTTCGAACAAGATATTGGTTTGAGAATAACGAAACATTCATCTTCCTTCTTTTTCCTTTCCAAACATTCAAACCGGAAGTTATATACTTCAGCCCTACACGTTTGTATTTTGATGACTCTTATCTTCTTTTATTACCAAATGTACTGTCTTTTGTCCATCGCACATATTCATTACAACAAAAAAACCAACACATACTACTATCGCAATAATATTTGCCACCCAGTTTTGACGAACCACAACAATATCACTAAAAGAATTTATCAAACTATGTGCCATCATGCATAAAAATGTACTTCTTCCCTTTATGTATAAACCGCCAAGAAAAAATGCAATGGCTAATGTTGACAATGTATGTGCCAAAAGATTTGTCCGCAACTGCTGATACGTTCCAAGCATTACAAATAGTGGCAAATGCCACAACTGCCATACCATTCCTATCTTTAGAACTACCCAAATTCTGTTCTTATTATTTATCTGCAATTCCCGTTCCAACCAGAATCCTCTCCATCCAATTTCTTCCATTCCACCAATGATTAAAAACACAGGAACTAGAAAAATTAAATTGGCAAAGGAACTCAAAATTTCTCCGCCCCAAACAAAGTATGGTAATAGCTGTAGTACACACACTACCACTAATCCAATTATCCAATCTCTTTTATGAACAGGCAACCTAAAAATCCCTTTGATAACTTCCTTATATTTCTTTTTTTCGCATATTTTCTCAATAAATACCGCAGAAATTGCTGGAGATATTACACCTATAAAATATAACACCAACATCCATGTGTGTTCATTAAAGTTTACATTTTTTATTCTGGAATAAAGTGCAATGCTTCCCCATGACAAATATGTAATACTAAAACAAATTATCAAGTATCTTTTTATTGCACTTTTTATTATGTTTTTTTCCGCCATAATTATACCTTCATTATATTTTGCTCTAAACTATGACCTTCTTCTTCCGAAAACTCCGATTTATCGGTTTGTACTGGGGAAAATTATACCATACCCAATTACGGAAAACAATCCCTACTCTACGCTCGTTCCGACTATCCAGACCGTCAAGGGACGAGTAGTATTTTTCCGCACAGGGCGCGAAAAAATCTCCACTCTTAAACCCTTGACTGTCTGGATTTTTGCGGTGGCTCTGCCACCGCGCTCCTGACCTCTCCCAAGGAACAGAATGGAATGTTACGCAATAGGGCTTGACACGAAAACGGCTTCCAACCGTCCACAGGCGCGTTTTACATCCTTTCTTCCTGCCCCGTTTCCCGCCGCGCTGAAAAGTTTTCCGCCAATAACTCAAAAAAGCACTTAACAAAACGGTTCATGGCGGTATACAAGAGATTCGTCCCTCTGCGGCGACGCAATTCAGGATGGTGAAAATCCTTTTTCACCCTAATCCGCCGTCCAAGGTGATAATCTGCCCAGTCAGGTATTCGGGAGCCTGTACCAGCTGCAGGGCCAGCGCCGCCACCTCCTGGGGGGTGCCCAGACGATCCGCCGGGATTTCCTGGCGCAGGATCTCCAACTCCTCCTCTGAGAGGCAGCGGTTCATATCCGTGTCAATTACGCCGCAGGCTATGGCGTTGACCTGGATATGGCTGGGGGCCAGTTCCTTGGCCAGGGCCCGGGTAAAGCTGTTGACACCGCCCTTGGCCGCGCTGTAGGCCACCTCCATGGAGGCTCCCACATTGCCCCAGATTGAGGAGATATTCAGAATATGACCGCCGCGCTGGGCCAGCATCAGAGGGATGGCATGTCTGCAGGTGTAGAAGCAGCCGTCCAGGTGAGTGGCCATGATGCGGTGCCACTGCTGCGGCGTCATATCCTGCAGCAGTCCCATGTGGGCGATCCCGGCGTTGTTGACCAGCACATCCAACTGGTTTATCTGGGAAAACAGGGCAGCTACTGCCTCGCAGTCTCCGGAATCCACGGCGAAACAGCGGCAGGAGACAGTGTGGGAATCCTCCAATTTCCGGCCCAATTTTTTCAGTTCTTCCATACTATGCAGACAGGTCAGCATCAGATCGTACCCAGCGGCGGCAAAAGCCTCCGCCATGGCCCGCCCGATGCCTCTGGATGCCCCTGTGATCAGTGCGGTTTTCTTCATATAAAACGACTCTCCCTATTTTTAGTTCTCCAACCGCCCTGTTTGTTCCCAAGCCGGCAGAGAAATATGGAACGACCGGACGGATAATCACTATCAGTATAGCACATTTCCCCATTGCTTTTCTACCTGTAAACTGATAAACTCATAGAATAATGGAAAAGATATACAGCATCTGTCAAGGCGCCAGAGCGACCGGATGTTGTTCACGGATGCTGTGTGCTGTCAGGGAAAATGTGGAACTCTAAATAGAAAGGAGATCACAATGCAGGAAATATACGATTTGATTATTATCGGTTCCGGGCCGGCGGGCTTGTCGGCGGCGGTGTACGGCATGAGGGCAGGGCTGAAGCTGTTGGTTATCGAGAAAAATCCCATGAGCGGGGGCCAGGTGCTTAACACCTATGAGGTGGACAACTACCTGGGGATGCCGGGCTTTAACGGCTTTGACATGGGCATGAAGTTCCGGGAACATGCGGACAAGCTGGGCACACCTTTTATGGAGGCGGAGGTCACGGGCATCACGGACGGGGAGATTAAGAGCGTCCATACCACAGAGGGAGAGATACGGGCCAAGGCCCTGATCCTGGCCACGGGCGCCCGCCACGCGCATCTGGAGGTACACGGGGAGGCGGAATTGTCCGGTATGGGTGTGTCCTACTGTGCCACCTGTGACGGCGCCTTTTTCCGGGGCAAGACTGTGGCAGTGGTAGGAGGCGGCGATGTGGCGCTGGAGGATGCCATCTACCTGACCCGTTTCTGCGAGAAGGTGTATCTGGTTCACCGCCGGGACGAGCTGCGGGGGGCGCATGTGCTCCAGGAGCAGCTGCGGTCTCTGCCGGGAGCGGAGATCCTCTATTCCCATGTGGTAAGGGAGATCCAGGGCCAGGGTGAGGTCACAGGCGTGTTGCTGGAGGATTTAAAGAGCGGTGAGCAGCGCACTCTGCCTGTGGACGGCGTGTTCGTGGCGGTGGGCATACGGCCGGAGACACAGCTGCTTGCTGGACTGGTGTCCTGTGATCAGGCAGGCTATGTGATCGCCGGCGAGGATGGCGCTACCGATGTGCCCGGCGTTTATGTGGCCGGGGATGTACGTAAGAAGCTCTTGCGCCAGGTGGTGACGGCAGTGGCGGACGGCGCCAATGCCGTGACGGCGGCTGCGGCATGGATCGGCAGAAATAATTAATATATTAAGAAAAATGAAATATTTATTTACTGGAAAAAGAAGCCATATCAGAGGCTTCTTTTTGCCTGGACAGGTTAAAAAGCTTGATATTTGTTGCGCTTTAGAGGTTTTTTGATATTTTATACATAGTGTTGACAATTTGTGCGGAGCGTGTTATAGTTAATAACGGATGTAACAATTTTGTAATTATTTCGGTAATGGATGTAACATTTGGTTTGATAGATGGAGGACAAAATGCTTAGACGCACAGTGAAGATTACCGCATATGCATTATCTGCCGTTTTGCTCTGCACCGGTATGGACATAAACGTACATGCTGCCACGGGAATTTCCTCAGTATTGCCCAGCGGCGGCATCAATATCGCTCTGGATAACGGAACGGGGCTGGAGAGTCTGCAGGATCAGAAAGGCGATAAAACTATACAGATTGAGACTGTAGTGGATGCGGAGCGGGTGGATGAAGCTAAGGCCGCAGCCGCAGCAGAGGCGTTAGCGCGGGAGAAGGCGCAAGAAGAGGAGATGTTCAAGAATCTGGTGATAGCCCAGGTGAACGCCTATGTGAATGTGAGAAGCCTCCCCAGCGAATCCGGCGAGGTTGTGGGAAAATTATACATTAATTCAGCAGGAACTCTCCTGTCAAAGGAAAACGGCTGGTACCAGATTCGTTCCGGCAATGTGACTGGCTATGTGAAAGGTGAGTTTTGCGTGACCGGCGAAGAAGCCATTTCGTTGGCCAGGCAGGTGGGTACAAGGATAGCCTCCGTGAACTGTGACGGTCTGTTTGTGCGAAAGGAGCCCAGCACGGAGAGCAAGAGACTGGGCATGGTGGCATATATGGACGACCTGCTGGTGCTGGAGGAGACAGACAGCTGGGTAAAGGTGGACACAGAGGAAGGCGATGGCTGGGTTTCCAGAGAATTTGTGGACTTACATACAGAGTTTGTGGAGGCTGAATCCAAGGAGGAGGAAGAGGCCAGACTTGCTAAGGAGGCGGCAGACAGGGCGGCAGCCAGAGAGGCGGCCCGGCAGGCACAGGCAGCGCAGGCGGCCCAGAATCAGGCGGCAGCGCCCCAGGGCAGCAGCCATGGTATTGATCCCTCCAGCGTCACCATCAGCGGCGACAATGAGATGGGTGTAGCAGTGGCAAATTATGCGGTGCAGTTTGTGGGTGGCCCTTATAAATGGGGCGGCACCAGTCTGACCCACGGTGCGGACTGTTCCGGCTTCGTGATGAGCGTATACGCCGCATTTGGTGTGTCCCTGCCTCATTCCTCCTCTGCGGACAGAAAGCAGGGATATGCGGTGGACGGTCTGGAGAATGCTCTGCCTGGAGATCTGATTTGCTACTCTGGTCATGTGGCTTTGTATATCGGTGATGGCAATATCGTACATGCATCCACCAGCAAGACCGGCATCATCATATCCAAGGCGGATTACAAGAGAATCCTGGCTATCCGGCGTATCTTCTAAAACAACATATGCCCCACCACAGGCAAGGAATATGTGGGACTAAAAAGAATAGAGAAAGCTGTGCAGAGAGCATCTTCTGAGAGGAGGATGCTCTCATTTTTGCATAGTCAAATATCCGGTGGCAGAGCTGCGAGGCATTTCCCGTCACTGCATTCGTCAAATGGATATGCTCACATGTGTACTTGGAGCATTGCATGCGGGAATGAAAAAATTGAAAAAGGACTTGCATGTTGGATGAGTTGTGCAACTTAACCAAAAAAATGACAAGTACCAATAAAACATCATTCTGTTAATGCACTTCCGTATGAAAGTTATCCACCGCTTTGGAAACGCAAATATGTCCAAAATGCATTTATGCACGGAGTTATGCACCTTATCCACAGGTTTTGGGGCGGAAAAACCATATTTTAGATATCGAAAACAGGAACGAGTGTTTTGTGTGATTCTACTAAAAATTTTATTTTAGGTCAAAAAAGCAATTTTCCTGTTGACAATATCGAAGTCAAAAATATGTAAAAAACTGGTTAAATTGTTGCAAAACAACTCTTATTATGGTATACTTTTTATACAATAAAGCGGCTGCCCTTCCTGGCAGCGTAACGCAAAATCAGAAAGGAATGATCTGTATGAAATTTGTGATTGTTGGAAGAAATCTTGAAGTAACTCCGGGGTTAAGGGCAGCAGTGGAGGACAAGATCGGCAAGCTGGAGAAATACTTTAATCCTGATACAGAGGCCCATGTGACGTTGAGTGTGGAGAAGGAGAGACAGAAGATAGAAGTGACGATCCCCGTAAAGGGCAGCATCATTCGTTCCGAGCAGGTCAGCAATGATATGTATGTGTCCATCGACCTGGTGGAGGAAATTATTGAGCGGCAGTTGAAGAAGTACAAGAGCAAGATTGTGGACAAGCAGCAGAGCGCCAGTTTCTTCAGCAAAGCCTTTATGGAGAACGACTATATGGAGGACGAGGAAGTCAAGATCGTCCGCACCAAGAAATTTGACATCAAGCCCATGTACCCGGAGGACGCCTGCATCCAGATGGAACTGCTGGGACATAATTTCTTCGTGTTCTGCAACGCAGAGACAGACCAAGTGAATGTGGTATATAAGAGGAAGGGCGATACTTACGGGTTGATTGAGCCGGAAGCGTAGAGATGTTTTAGCTCATAC
>CAMWTF010000068.1 GCA_947177105.1 uncultured Lachnospiraceae bacterium
ATCTTGTGCTTATATGTATTGGTGGATCAGTCTATATTTTTCAGCGCGCGGCGTATGCCCATCACCACCGGCGGAACCAGCAGGATATGGCAGATAATGCCAGGGACAGCGCTGACAAAGGCTCCGGACAGGAAAGCTGGGAAGGTAAAAGTGGGTCCCACAATCAGTCCCAGAACAAAGCGGACAATTCCCCATACGATACGTCCGCCCAGCATGGCCCCGATCAGGGAAACGTATAGAAAAGGAAGTTTCTTTGGCAGAAGTTTAAGCAGCATCCCGGAGAAGGCGCCATAGGCTGCCAGTTCAAACATCATAGCAAGGCCGGTGGGCATGATGGGGGGCATACCAAACAGAAGAAAGCGCAGCAGCGGTGCGATAAAACCCACTGCCAGGCCGTACTGCCATCCGCAGAGCAGGCCGCACATCAGCACCGGAATGTGCATGGGGGATAATGCGCTGCCTATCTGGGGAATCTGGCCGGTGAGAAAAGGCAGCACCATACACAGCGCCAGACAGACAGCGGAGAGACATAGGTTTTTCAGATTCTTTTTCATATGATCTATTCCTTTCTTATTTAAAGTTCCGCATATTCCCTACACGCACACAATCCCAGTGAACAAAATCATGCCGCTTTGGCGTCCTGATTTTGTTCAGTGCGCGTTCCGTGGATATGCTGTCTAAAAGTTCCGCATATCCCCTACACGCACACAATCCCGGTGAGCAAAATCATGCCGCTTTGGCGTCTTGGGGATATGCTGTCTTAAAAATGTATGGACGCAAAAAAAGCACCCGTACCCCTCTGGGGCGCAGATACCTTCCTGGTATGCTTTCCAGACTTCTGTCTGCTTGGCCGCTTCAGCTAAACCGTTAATAACAATAACATATTCGGGAAAAAATGTCAAGCGGGCATGAAACGGAAAGTTGCCCGTGATATAATCGAAATGTCAAATCCAGAAAAGCTACTTGTCTAAAGATTGTACTTATTTTACTTGACTTATTAAACTTACGGGCGTAATATTTTTGTGATGTGTCCTTCAGATTTTTTTTGGAATGAAATCTTATATAAAAAAGATTTAACATAGTTTTTCAAAATACTTTCCATATAGAGAACAGATGTATAAGGTGTAAAACGGAGAGGCGGATTGGGCTGTGCTGTGGGAAAAGATAAAAAAGTTCTGGAAAGCTAGAAAACTGCCACTATTTGTAATGCTCGGTTTGAGTGTATTTGTGATCGTTGGCTGCAGCAATGGATCGCCGGAGGAATTAGATATTGGCATAACTGTGGTGGATAATGGAGTTTCTTTGGATGAGAGTGATACTGTTGATGCAGAGAGTATAGCGGCAGTTTATCGTGATATTTATGAGGAAGCAGTAGAAACGCACACGCTGGGCACTCTGGAAACAACGCAGCGTATTGTTTCCAGGCTCGGAGAAAATGGTTATGTGGCTGTTGACAGCGAAAATCAGGTTGACATGGCTGGAGCAGAACAGGCAGTGGAGTTTTGTAAAGCGGTAGATGAAAAGAAAAATGCAAGGCTTACCATTATAGTGATTAAGGATTTGGGGTTTCGGAAATTTGACCTGAAAACAGAGAACGGCGACGTAAATATTGTCAGAGGGTATTATCAATATGACCCAAACGGGTTCCTCCAGAATATAAGTACGGTAAACTATCCGGCTGATGTATGGCAATATACAGAGGAGGGGTATCTGCTCTTTGAAGGGAGTTATTTCTCGGATGAAAACTTTGTATTTACGTTAAGCGATACACCGGAGCATACTGCATTACGGGTATTGCCATTAGACGAAAAGTGCAGGGAATTGAACCGTAAGTATATCCTGCCGGTGGGTTATGAGCAGAATAATATTTTTCTCACTGATTGGAATGAGGAAGATTTTGGAGATCTGGACTTTTATGATATATTTGACATTTTTTATCCTCATCTGTATGAGCAGTCCGTTCCTTATGCTGCAGATGATAATTTGGATGTTGGGGCAATATATCAGATACCGGGAGAGGTATTTGAAAATGTCATTATGGCACATTTTAATATAAACAGGGAAATCCTTGGGTCAAAAACAACATATTTTCAAGCGGATGCATCTTATGAATACAGGCCGCGCGGGTTTTATGAAGCCGCATATCCCGATATTCCGTATCCGGAAGTAGTCAACTATACAGAAAATCAGGATGGGACAATCACACTTATCATCAATGCGGTATACTTGAATGACAATACTTCTGCGGCATATTCTCATAGAACGGTAATCCGTCCACTGGAGGAGGATGGTTTCCAATATGTATCGAATCAGATGATTTCTTTGGAAGATGAACGTGATTTATGGTGGCATTCCAATCGTTTGACAAAGGAAGAATGGCTTGAGATATATGGAGAATCAGAAACAGAAACAGAATCATCTTTGTGGTTTCTTCCGCAAGCGGAGAATTGCCTGATAACCGAAGCGGAAAAAGATGAATTAAAAGCTGCTGCGTTGACCGCGGCAGAGCAGCTCAAGGAAGTTTATAAAGAGATAGAACTTATGGGTGAATCGTCCTATAGTTCGAATAGCAAAGAGTTCACAAGGGAACAGCGCCGGGAAGCAGTCACACTTCTTGGAAGGGCAGGTTATGTCAGCGTTACGGAAGATACCAATATGGAAAATTATGAGAAAGTGGAAGAATTTTATTCTGCATATATGGAAGAACGCGATGCGGCGGTGACTATATTTAATATAAACCGGGATGGTTTTATCGGAGCTATTTCTTTTATATACAGAAACCATGAGTTACAGACATATTATGTGGGAATTGGCTGGCAGGAGGGTGGAATACCAGAGATTAAGAATACCTTAGTCAGCGATATAGCAGAAATAAAGCTGACAGAGAAAGGCTATTTTATCTATGCGTATGAAGATTTGATAGTCCATTCCAGCTTGCGCCAATATTGGAGAATAAAACCGCTTTCTGATAAATGCAGGGAATTAACAGCTAAATATGTATATGGATTAAGCTATGTAAATTACAACGTTCTTGTGACAAATTGGGACAGTGATAATGTAGAAGATATTTTAATGCCTTGTATGTTTGAAGACATATATCGGATATATGCCGGAGAAAATTTTGAAAGCTGGACAATACCAGCGGACACATTTGAAAAGATAATGACTACATATTTTCCGGTGTCAACAGAGCAATTACGGGAAAAGTGTGGTTATGATGAGAACAGCAATAGTTATGAATATGAAATGATATTTTCAAGTCCGTATCCGCCTTTTGGAGAAGTAGTTGATTATACAGAAAATTCAGACGGAACGATTACGCTTGTTGTAGATGGAGTATGGGCTGATTACAATTCTGACCTTGCTTTTACCAATACAATCGTGGTACAGCCATTTGATGATGGCACATTCAGGTATTTATCCAATTCGATAGAGCAGAAGGAGTTGGAAGTGCCAAAATTTTCCATAGGATAGTCAATCAACAACTCCCGGTTTTAGTGGCTTTTGTAGATATAATAAAAATATTTTGAAAAATTTACAAATTCCTATTGACATTTTTTTAAGAACAGTGTAGAATACATATTGTTCGCAGGAGTGGCGGAATTGGCAGACGCGCACGGTTCAGGTCCGTGTGGTGGTAACACCTTGAGGGTTCAAGTCCCTTCTCCTGCATGAAAAGCAAAGGCGAAAAAAGAAGAAATCTTCGGATTTCTTCTTTTTTTGTGGAATGCCTGCGGATACTGTAACTTTCCTGCTGTATTGCTGTCTATATGGGTGTATGGTTCCATGGAATAATGAAAAAGGCGTATATGCGGAAAAGAGGTAAATATGAAAAGACAATGGGCAAAATGTCTGGGAATTATGTTGGCGGGCAGTGTGTTGGTGGGCTGCGGCAGTCAGCCAGGCGGTGCGGAGCCGTTGACAGCGGACGGGGGGACTATGCATGAGCAGAGGCAGGCAGCCGATAGCGGAACGGTTCCACAGCAAGTTCAAACGGCAGAGGGCCAGGGCTGGGACCGGGAGGATGACAGCAGCTATGAGGCGCTGCAACAGTTTTCCCAGCGGTTGATGCTGGAGAACATGGAGGAGGTAAATCCTCTGCTGTCCCCTGTCTCCGCCTATCTGGCTATAGGTATGGTAGGCATGGGCGCCCAGGGGGAGACGGAGCGGGAATTTCAGGATTTGCTGGGCGGCAATATGCCCGCAGTCTCCCAGAGCCTGATGGAGCGTTATCCTCAGGAGCAGGAGGGCATGGTCCTGACCATCGCCAATTCTGTCTGGGCGGATCAGCGGTTGACACCAGAAGTACAGTGGATAGAGGATTTGGAAGGGATTTTCCGGGGGGAGGGATACCGGGGCGTACTTTCAAGTCAGGAGATTATGGATCAGATCAACGCCTGGTGCAGTGAGAAAACAAGAGGGCTGGTTCCGAAGATGTTGGAGGAGCCGTTGAGAGATGCGACTCGGCTGGCCGTTTTGGATGCCATCTATTTCAAAGGGGATTGGAGCATTCCCTTTGACGCGTTGGATACGGTTCAGAGACCCTTTACTAAGGAGGACGGTACGGAGCTGCAGGTAGACACCATGAGTATGTATGAGGAAAGCCAGCGGTACCTGCACAGCGATCTGGGGGAGGGCGTGCTGCTTCCCTATCAGGGCGGGGATTTTGCCTATGTGGCTATCCTGCCGGGCGAAGGGGTCCAGGTGAGGGAGCTTTACCGTCAGCTGACTCCCCAGGCTCTGGCAGAATTGCTGGAGAGCGAAAAGTGGGAGTTGTGCAACCTGCGCCTGCCTAAGTACGAGGTCAGCTTTGAGCGGGAACTGAATGAGAGTCTGCAGGCTATGGGGCTGGTTCAGGCTTTTGACGGGAATCTGGCGGATTTTTCCGGGGTGGGAGATTCATTATACATCAGTCTGGTGAAACAGAAAGCGGTGTTTTGTGTGGACGAGAAGGGGACGGAGGCTGCCGCAGTGACTATGGTGGTTATGGATAAATGTGCCGCCATCATAGATCTTGAAGTCCGGGATTTGTATTTTGACAGGCCCTTTGTGTATATGATTCTGGATTTGGAGACGCAGGTGCCTTTGTTTGTGGGCATTATGGATGATCCGAGCTGACAGACATGTGCAGGGGGAGCTATGGAAAGCGATAAGTTAGGATATGCGACATCCAAGTATCGATTAGCGCAATATGGCAAACCTGGCTTGCCATATGCAGAAAAGAGGTAAGCATGAAAAAAGGATGGAAAATGGGATTTTGGAGTGTGCTGGCGGTTGGTTTGCTTGCGGGTTGCGGCAATCAGCCAGAAAGCATATGGGGTGTGGAAAAACTGACTTCCAACTCAGCAGTCTCCCAGAGCGAAGGGGATATGTCTGGGGAGGAAATGGCGATGGACAAGGGAGTTCGGGAGTTTTCCTACAAATTAATGACAAAAGCCCTGGCACAGTCAGAGCAGGAGAATCCGGTTCTGTCCCCCGTCTCCGCCTATATGGCTCTGTCCATGGCGGCCACGGGTGCCCGGGGAGAGACAAAAACGGAACTGGAAAGTTTGTTGGGGGAGGATCACAGACAGTTGTCAGAGAGATGTATGGTGATTCTTCAGAGCAGGGCGGAGGTGGAACTGGAATTGGCCAATTCCGCCTGGCTGGACCAGCGTTTTCAGGCGAAGGAGGAGTGGCTGACAGGAATCCAGGAGGTCTATAAGGGGGAGGTCTATAGTGCAGAGTTGAGTTCCCAGCAGACCATGAAAGCCATCAACATCTGGGCGAAGGAGCGCACCCAGGGGCTGGTAAAGAATTTTCTGCCGCAGCCCCTGAAGGAGGATGCCCGCCTGGCTCTTTTGAATGCCCTGTATCTGGAGGCGGACTGGTGGAGCAGCTTTGATGGCTATGCCACGCACAAGCAGACCTGGTATCGGGAGGACGGCGGAGAAAAGCAGGTACATACCATGCGCAAGGGTATGGCTCACTTTGACTATGTGTCGGATACGGATATGGACGGGGTGGTGCTGCCGTTCCGGGGGGAAGAACTGGCGTTTCTGGCCATACGTCCTCAGGCGGGGCAGACTGCCAGAGAGTTGTACAGCCAACTGACACCTGAACGGATAGCAGAGCTTTTGGAAGGCCGGGAGGAGAGACTGATGAATTTGTCCCTGCCCAGATTCACTGTGTCCTGTGATCAGAAGCTGAATGATCTGCTGAAGAGCCTGGGGGTGGAGAGGGCGTTTGATTCGGAACTGGCGGATTTCTCCGATCTGGGCACGGACGAGGGAGGGCAGTCCCTCTATGTGAGCCTGGTGCGTCAGAAGGCTGTGATTGAACTGAACGAGGATGGTGTCAAGGCCGGGGCCGTGACAATAGTAGAGATGAATGCGGGAGCCGGTATGCCCACGGAGGAGCCGGTGGAGATGAACCTGGATCACCCATTCGTCTATATGATTCTGGATCTGGAGACCCAGGTGCCGCTGTTCGTGGGCATTCTGGATGATCCCGGCTGATGCCGCTTCCATGAGCTTTATATATATTTAACTTTTTTTTCTTGGGAATATCTGGTATGATATATACTGATAGTTCGGGAATTGTTTTGGCTATAATGATAGGAAAGAAGGAACAGGCGGATGAACAGGGTAAGGCAGATAAAAAAGCAGACGGACAACAGATTTCTCAATCTCTATGAGTTTGAGGCGGAGCATCGGGACGGAAAAACCACACCCTATTTTGTGGCCTCCCGGGCCAAAAGCCAGCAGGACTTGAAAGCGTTGTGCCATGACAAGCGCTCAGACGGGGTGATCATCTATGGCGTCTATGGGGAGAAAAAGGACAAAGTGGTGCTGATCCGCCAGTTCCGTTATCCCATCAACGACTATATTTATGAGTTCCCCGCCGGGCTGGTGGAGGAGGGGGAGGATATGTTTGATGCCGGTGTCCGGGAAATCTATGAGGAGACCGGACTGAAATTTATTCCCAAAAAGGTGAATGCGGCATATGCCAAGCCCTACTATACCACCGTGGGCATGACGGATGAGTGCTGCGGCACGGTATATGGCTATTGTGAGGGTGTTCCCAGCAACAGTCATCAGGAGGCATCGGAGGATATACAGATCGTGCTGGCGGATCGGGAGGAGTGCAAGAGGATCCTGCGGGAGGAGAATGTGGCCATCATGTGCGCCTACATGCTGATGCACTTTATCCACAGCAGCGAGGAGGATCCGCTGGCTTTCACGGAGGAAATCTGACTTGCATGACCGGGAAGATGCGGAACTCTACAGCATATTCCCGGAAAGAGCGCTGATCCATATCAGGACGCCATAAAGCGGCCGGATATGGATCACCAGGAAGTGCTCTTGCCGGGAAGATGCGGAACTCTACAGCATATTCCCGGAAAGAGCGCTGATCCATATCAGGACGCCATAAAGCGGCCGGATATGGATCACCGGGAAGTGCTCTTGCCGGGAAGATGCGGAACTCTTAATAGAAAGGAAATTTTGAGATGGCCATAGAGCAAAAGCGTACAGAAGATTGGTATCGGCTGGATCTGTCGGCCATCGTTTACCCCACTTTGCAGCGGCGGGATTTTTCCTCCGTGTACCGGCTGTCAGTGCTTCTGAAGGAGGAGGTAGACCCGGCGGCGCTGCAGCAGGCAGTGGACCAGGTCATGCCCCGTTTTCCCACTTACAAAGCCGCCATACGCAAAGGTGTGTTTTGGCGGTATCTGGAACCCAACAATCGACCGGGCCCCTTTGTGCAGCCGGATGTGAAGAATCCCTGTCAGCCCATGCATTTTAAAGGGAATAACCGCTACTTAGTGCGGTTTTACCATTATGGGGGGCGGATTGCCCTGGAGGCTCATCACAGCTTGGGAGACGGCACTGGCGGCATGTGCCTGCTGATGACGGTGACGGCCCAGTATCTGCGGCTGAAGTACCAGATACAGATCCAGCCCGAGGGCTTTGTGCTGGACATCGGGAGCATGCCGGATCCGGAGGAGTTAGAAGACGCCTATATGCGCTATGCCGATGCCCGGGTCTGTCCGCCCAGGCCCGGGGAGAAAACTTACCGGGTCAGGGGCACCATGGAGCCCTTTTACACTTTAAACATCATAGACGGGATCATGTCAGTGAGCCAGGTGATACAGGTGGCAAAGCGTTATAACGCCACGGTCACAGAGTATCTCAATGCCGTACTTATCTACGCGTTGCTGCAGAAGCAGGATCAGGAGAAGGGCCGCAGACAGCGCCCGGTGAAGATCGCCATGCCGGTGAACCTGCGCAGATTTTTTCCTTCCAGAACTCTGCGGAATTTTATCACCATGATTTATCCGGGGGTGGATCCGCGGCTGGGAGATTACACTTTCCCGGAGATTGTGGAGCAGGTGCATCACTATATGCAGTACTATCTGAACGAGAAACTGCTGCGGGGGGATATCACCACCAACGCGGAGACTCAGCGCAATCCTTTTATTCGGGTTGTGCCGCTTTTTATCAAGGATTTCGTGGTGCGGCAGTTCTACACCAAGGTCCAGGATAAAAATTCTTCTGCGGGGCTGACCAACATGGGAGCTTTACAGGTGCCCGGCTCCATGAAACCCTATATCGAGCGTTTTGACATCTATATGGGGCAGCCTTTTTCCTCCCGGACCAACTGCGCTATTATAAGCTTTGGGGATGTGCTGACCATCAATTTTGCCAGCAGCATCATTGAGGCGGACGTGGAGCGCTATTTCTTCCGAAAGCTGGTACAGGACGGCATCCATGTAAAGATTGAGAGCAACCGCAGCCAAAGTGCTGTGCCCTGATGTTATGTGGGGCATTGGGAGACTATTTTCCCGCATATGCCCCAGACGTCAGCAGAACTTTAAAATAGGAGAAATATATGTCATATTGTGTGAATTGCGGGGTGGAACTGGACGGCGCGCTGGAGGAATGTCCTCTGTGCAACACGCCGGTGATCAATCCCAGAGAGCTTTCCAAACAGAAAAAACCATCTCCCTTTCCAGCGGAGAATGGGGCGGTGGAGACTATTCGGCGCAAGGATCTGGGCATATTGACCACCAGCATCCTGGGGGCTACGGCAGTGGCCTGCGGCCTGCTGAACTTACTGGTATTTACCGGGGTGGCCTGGTCTTTAGCTGTCATCGGCGCCTGTCTGCTGGTGTGGGTCATGATGATCCCGCTGGTCATTGACAGCCATCAGCCCATCTATCTCTCCCTCCTTTTTGATGGGGTGGCGGCGGGCTTGTACCTCTTCATGCTGAGCTTTCTTACCCCCGATCAGGGGTGGATGTGGGGACTGGGGGTTCCTATTGTGATCCTGGTGACGGTCATAGCGGAACTGCTCACGGTCTGTATCCGAAACCTGCCAAGTTCTTTTTTGACCAATGCCCTGTATGTGGTAAATGCGGTGGGCCTGCTATGCTTGGGCCTTGAGATTATGATATATTTATTAGCAATTGAACATAATGCACCTGTCA
>CAMWTF010000069.1 GCA_947177105.1 uncultured Lachnospiraceae bacterium
CCGTTGATATTGTATTCCTCGTCCATGGACACATTGCCCTGGGGATCCGCATACTGTGTTGCCACCTGGCCGCTTGCAAAAAGCCTGTCGATCCACTCCTTCGGCGCCACGAAGCGTCCCTCGCCGTGAGAGGCGGGATTGCAGTAGGTCGCCCCCAACTGCGCCCCCCGGAGCCAGGGAGACTTATCGGTGACCACTTTGGTGTACACCATCTTGGAGATATGCCGGCCTACGGTGTTAAAGGTCAGAGTGGGAGAATCCTCCTTCTGCCCCAGAATCTCACCGTAGGGCACCAGCCCCAGCTTAATCAAAGCCTGGAATCCGTTGCAGATACCCAGCGCCAGACCGTCTCTCTCGTTTAAGAGCTTCATTACCGCCTCTTTAAGCTTAGCATTCTGGAACGCCGTGGCAAAAAACTTGGCGCTGCCGTCGGGCTCATCGCCTGCGGAGAAGCCACCGGGGAACATGATGATCTGTGCCTGACCGATGGCCTGCTCAAAGACTTCCACAGACTGACGGATATCCGAAGCGCTTCTATTGCTGAACACCTTAGTCACCACATCCGCACCCGCCCGCTCAAAGGCTTTGGCGCTGTCATACTCACAGTTGGTTCCGGGGAACACCGGAATAAACACGGTGGGCCTTGCCACCTTATGCTTACACACATAGACACTTTCCGCCTGGTAAGTCTTGCTCTCCACCGGCTCTGTCCCGGTCACTGCCTTGGTGGGGAAGACCTTCTCCAGCCTGGTTGTCCAGGCATCCAAAGCCTCTTCTATGGAGATCTGCATCTGACCCACACGGAACACAGGATCGGCGGTCACGGTACCGATCACCATGTAATCCAGATCTCTCTCCTCCAGCAGTGCCAGCTTCTCCGCCGGCATCTCCACCAGCAGATCACCCAGACCGTTGCAGAACAGATCCTGAGCGTCCACGCCCTCCTCTATATTTACACCCAGCTTGTTGCCGAAAGCCATCTTGGACACAGCCGCCGCCACGCCCTTAGCATCCAGCGCATAGGCGGAGACAATGGTCTTCTCCTGCATCAACTGGTGGACAGCGTCATACAGCTCCATCACCGCCTCGTACATGGGCACGTCAAAATCATCCTTCTCTATGGCAAAACGCACCAGTTTGTTGCCGGGAGTCTTTAACTCCGGCGTCACGATATCGCCGCATTTCGCAATATCCACCGCAAAGGACACCAGAGTGGGCGGCACATCAATGTCATTGAAAGTGCCGGACATGCTGTCCTTGCCGCCGATGGAAGGCAGCCCAAAGCCGATCTGGGCATCGTAAGCGCCCAGCAATGCTGCAAAGGGTTGGCTCCAGCGGGCCGGATCCTCCGTCATCCTGCGGAAATATTCCTGGAAGGTGAAGCGTATCTTGCTGTAGTCACCGCCATTTGCCACAATCTTGGCCATGGACTCCACCACCGCATAGATAGCGCCGTGATAAGGGCTCCAGGAGGATAAACAGGGATCGAAACCATAACTCATCATAGTCACAGTGTCCGTCTTGCCCTTTAACACCGGCAGCTTTGCCACCATGGCCTGGGTCTCGGTGAGCTGATACACTCCGCCGTAAGGCATCAACACGCTGGCGGCGCCGATGGAGGAGTCAAACATCTCCACCAGGCCCTTCTGGGAACATACATTTAAATCATTTAACAGTGTCAGCCATGCGCCCTTGATGTCGCCGGCCTCGGCCTGCTCTCCCACTTTTTCCACGGCATACCGGTTAAAATAATTCTCTTTCTCGTCCGGAATATCCACTTTGACACCTGTCTCCTGGTGCGCGCCGTTGGTATCCAGAAAAGCTCTCTTCAGATTGACGATATCCTTCCCTCTCCAGTTCAGCACCAAGCGGGGCTCCTTAGTGACGGTGGCCACTGCCACTGCCTCCAGGTTCTCCTCCGCGGCATAACCCAGGAAAGCGTCCACATCCTTGGGGTCAACCACCACTGCCATGCGCTCCTGGGACTCCGAGATCGCCAACTCCGTGCCGTCCAGGCCCGCATACTTCTTGGGCACCTTGTCCAGATCCACCGTCAGACCGTCCGCCAACTCGCCGATGGCCACGGACACGCCGCCTGCGCCAAAGTCATTGCACTTCTTGATCAGCCTGCTGACTTCTTCCCTGCGGAACAATCTCTGGATCTTGCGCTCCGTGGGGGCATTGCCCTTCTGTACCTCCGCACCGCAGGTCTCGATGGACTGCTCCGTGTGTACCTTTGAGGATCCGGTGGCTCCGCCGCAGCCGTCGCGGCCGGTGCGCCCGCCCAGCAGGATAATGATATCGCCGGGATCGGCGGTTTCACGGATCACGTTTCTGCGGGGAGCCGCGCCCATCACCGCACCGATTTCCATGCGCTTCGCCACATAACCCGGATGGTATATCTCCTTCACCAAACCGGTGGCCAGACCAATCTGATTGCCGTAGGAGGAATAGCCGCTGGCAGCGCCCCTCACCAGCTTTTTCTGGGACAGCTTGCCCTTTAACGTGTCCGCCACAGGCACGGTGGGATCGGCGGCGCCGGTCACACGCATGGCCTGATACACATAGCCCCTGCCGGACAGCGGGTCACGGATGGCGCCGCCCAGACAGGTGGCCGCTCCGCCGAAGGGTTCGATCTCCGTGGGATGGTTGTGGGTTTCATTCTTGAAAAATACCAGCCATTCCTGAGTCTCCGTATGGTCCTCGTACTCCATCTCCACGGGCACCACCACAGAACAGGCGTTGATCTCATCGGACTCCTCCAGGTCGGCCAGCTTGCCGTCCTTTTTCAGTTTCCGCATGGCCATCAGGGCCAGATCCATCAGGCAGACAAATTTATCCTTCCTGTCCGCAAAGATTTCCTCTCTGGTATCCATATAGCTCTGGTAGGTGGCCTCAATGGGATCTCTGTAATAGCCTTCGCCGAATTCCACATCCTTAAGCTCCGTGGAGAAAGTGGTGTGGCGGCAGTGGTCGGACCAGTAGGTGTCCAGCACCCGGATTTCCGTCACGGAGGGATCTCTCCTCTCATCGTCGTGGAAATACTTCTGGATATGCAAAAAGTCCTTGAAGGTCATGGCCAGTCCCAGCGAGTCATAAAGCTTTTTCAGTCCCTCTTGGGGCATATTGGCAAAACCCTCAAAAATCGCCACATCCGCCGGATCCTGAAACCGGGTCACCAGGGTATCGGGCTTTTCCATATCCGTCTCACGGGAATCCACGGGATTGATGCAGTATGCCTTGATGCGGCCCATCTCCTCCTCGCTCACATCACCGATAATCATATAGGTCACGGCGGTGCGGATAATGGGTTCCTCGTCCTCTTTCAGGAACTGCACACACTGCACTGCGGAATCAGCCCTCTGGTCGAACTGACCGGGCAGAAATTCCACGGAAAACACATGCCCTTTGGCCGGAATCTCAATGTTTTCCTCATACAGCTCGTCCACCGGCGGCTCGGAAAATACGGTGCGGCAGGCGGCGGCAAAGGTCTCATCGGAGATGTTCTCCACATCATAGCGGATGAACTCCCTCACCTCCTCCACATTGTTAAGGCCCAGGTAGTTCTTCAGATCTCCTTTCAGCTCCCTGGCTTTTACTGCATAGGGGGCTTTCTTTTCCACATAGATACGTCTTACATTTCCCATGATTGTCCTCCATTGATTTTAAAGATGGGGTTATTGCTGTTTCCGAAATAAATTACAACTATAGGATGCAAAAATCCCGTACACACCTGTGCCGTAGTCAGCTCCAGATGGATATTATATTGATAATCTACTCATGTAATCTGTGTACCAGGCGGTAAACTATATCTCCCTGGCTGATCAGGGCTTTTGTGTGGGCGAAGAATACGATGCCGTCTGTGGGGGCCACAATGGTCTCCCGCACAATTCCCTCCTGGGGATCGATGATCTCCGCCAGGGGACGGCCATAGCGCACATCGTCTCCGGGACGCACCAAGCCCCGAAAGATTCCGGCGCGGCCTGCATGCACGTCGGACAGATCCTGCTCGTAGAGTACATGGCTGATATAACCGCTGTGACTGTCATAACGGATGATGCCCATGCGCTTCAGGAAACGCAGCACTGCCGCCACCCCCTGGCTGGCGCTGCGTTCGTCTATCTCCCAGTTGGTCTTGGTGAACAGGGAGAAGGCGGCAGTATTTGCAGCCTGCCAATTGTAATTCAGTGTGCCGGTGTCGATGGGAGCCGGTTTATGTACCACTACATAGGGCAGTCCAAATAGATTGGCCAGAGATGTGTTCTGGTAGCCTGTCTCCATCATACGCACATGGGGCATAAATTCCCCATCCATATAGAAGGAGGCAAACTGTATCCCATAGTCATAACTGCCTATATCCTCCATCAGCGCATGTACGATGCGCCTGTCCTGCTCCCCGTAGGAGTTGCCGGGAAATCCCCGGTTCAGGTCCGCATTGTCCACTCCGAAAAAGCACCGCCCCACATTGATACTATAACTGTTGACCACCGGAATCACCTGAATCTGCTTGCCTGTACAGATGCAGCTGTTAGTCTCCAGTTCCTTCAATGCCTGAATCAGCTGGGAACAGACATACATCTGCTGGATCTCATTCCCCCGCAGCGCCCCCACGATACAGGCGGATTTCTCTCCCTGACCGAAGGTATAACCCTTGATCTTCATATCCTCCCGATAAGCGGAATGTACCATGTATATCTCATGAATATGCATAAAAAACTGCCTTTCTCAATCTGTGCCTGCCCCTTACCTCAAGAATAAGTCATGGGTTCTTTTCACACTAACTCCCATCTGCCCGCTTCAGCGGGTACTCAAATCGGGATGATGAAAATTCTTTTCACACTATGCCCGTCAGAATCCGGGCCAGCAGGTCCCCCTCATAGACCACGGGATAGTTTCGCAGGGTAAACAGCAGCCCGTCCTTACCTGCCTTGACCTGTTTTTTGATCTGTCCTGTCATGGGATCTACAATCTCGCCTATCAGTTCTCCCACACAGACAAAATGATTGTGCTTGCTTCTGGGAAGAAATATTCCCTCCACATCGCTGCGGATAAACTCCACCTTGCCGTCGCTGGAGATGGCAGGCAGCTGGGTGGGCGGCACTTCCCCTGTCCAGATCCCCATCTCATGCATCACATTGAAAATCCCGTCCACCACCTGATTTCCATAGGGCATGTTGATGCTGTTGCCTTGACCCAGCTCCACCACCATGGTGGGAACGCCCATGATATTCAGAGAGTGGGCCAGCGTGGCCTCATGCACTGTAGCTGTTGCATTCATCCAGATCACATCCACATTCATCAGCTTGGCAAAGGGCAGCATCCTCCCGGCAAATTCTTCATTCAGCCTCACCTGGGGGATCTCCTGCACAAAAATATCGCTGGAATGCACATCAATACACAGATCAACGCCGATTAAGTCCTCCACCACTGCCGCTGCAATCTGCTCCATGGCATTGCCGTCCCTGCTGCCCGGGAACATGCGGTTCAAATCCATGCCGGTGACAGGCAGTACCTTGCTGGCCAGATCCACCCCCAACGGATTCAGCGCCGGATAGATGTCCACGATGCCCGCCAGATATTCGGGATGTGCGGCAATACGCCTGGCCACCTCGTAGCAGATATACTGCCCTTCCAATTCATCCCCATGAGTCCCGGATACCACAGCCACACGTCCCAGTGATTTTGTGTCTTCCTTATAACAGAACCTGTTCCTGCGTATGGCCAGATGCTCCCCCACCGGCAGTTCCAGCGAAGCGATTGTCTCAATCATATTTATTTTTCTCCTATTAAGAGTTCCGTATATTCCCGTGTAAGAATTTTGTTTACCATAAAATGTGCCCCCGCCGCCGGCAGGAGCACACTCCTTAGTCTTCCATTCCCAGGGCAGTCAGAATGTACTCAAATTCCCGCTCCACAGCCTCCGCAGTAATGCCAATGGTCTGGGCGTTGATCTTAAGGCCCTCCAATACAAACATGATATTGCGGGCCGTTCCCTCACAGTCCTCACAGTAGAATTCCCCGCTATCTGCTCCGGTCTCTATGAGTTTTTGTATGATCTTTACCGCCGAATCAAACTGCTTTTTCAGAATATTGTCCTTCTTGGGCAGATCGTTTTCAAAATAGAATTCATATGTAGCCTGGGTCAGAGTATCCTTTGTCCGCAGCAGCTCCTTCTTCTGCTCCCTTAGAAACAGGGTCAGAATGTCCGCCGCAGTGGCATCCTCGGTGATGCTGTCTGAGAACACGTCGTCTGCCTCCTCGCTCTCCAGCTTCAGCACCTCCAGGAAAATCTCGGCAGTGTTATTGAAATAGAGGTACAGACCGCCCCGGCTGATCTCACAAGCCTCCACGATATCCTTCATGGTCACTCTCTTATATCCCTTCTCCATGAACACCCGGCGAGCCGTCTCCAAAATATACTTCCTCTTCTGTAGCGATTTCTCTCCCATCTGCCTCTCCACTCTTCACTTTGTTCCCCAATAAATCGGCCTACCTTCCCAGAATTCCCTCTTCCCGCTCCAGACGCCGATCCCAGTACTCCACGATCTCCTGCATTTTTGCCAGCACCATATAGAAAATACTCTCCTGTACGGCCTGCGTCCACAGATATGCCCTGGCATTCCCCCCCAGCACATATTTGGACAGAATTCCACACAACACATCCCATTCCTGGATTGTGGCTGCCTTAATGACTCTCCTCTCATCCTCGGGTGTCTTCATATGCTTGCGGGTATATATGTAAGCGTAGTTGCGGTTCATAAAGGAAGATTTCCCCGCCTCCTTCACAAAGCTGAGTAAGGTACTGTCATATACTGGAAAGGACATGGTGCTATTGCCGTCCTGTCTTCCGTTATATTCGGAGCCCGTCTGCATGCCTGCATGCTCCTCGAACCATGGCAAATACCGCAAAAAGGGTTCCAAAGCCTCCTTGTACCGTTTCGATAGCTCGCGCATGTATTCCTGATTCAATGCTGCCTACCTCCTAATTAGAGTTCCGCATATTCCCTGCCCGCACCCAGTTCGGGTGATTGACATCCGGCCGCTATGGCATCCGGATATCGCTCAGTGCGCCGGTAAGCAATATGCCGTTCATTATATATGTTTTAGTATACCATCCCTTTTTCAAAAAGCAAAGGGTTTTCTGTAAAAAAAGAGAGAAATAAAAAGAGAGAAAAGAGTCCCCCGGAGTTGCTCCGGGGGTAAACACTGTTCTAAGCCTGCAAGCCTGTATACAGCTGGTAATACTTTCCCTTTTCCATCAACAGCTGGTCATGGGTTCCGCGCTCAATGATACGGCCCTGCTCCAGCACCATGATGCAGTCGGAATTACGCACTGTGGACAGTCTGTGGGCAATCACAAAGGTGGTTCTGCCCTTCATCAGTTTATCCATACCATCCTGCACAATGCGCTCAGTACGGGTGTCGATGGAACTTGTGGCCTCATCCAGAATCAGCACCGGCGGATCGGCGATGGCCGCTCTGGCGATGGCCAGCAGCTGGCGCTGCCCCTGGCTTAAATTGGCGCCGTCCCCGTGCAGCATGGTATTGTACCCCTCGGGGAGACGGCGGATAAAGCCGTCCGCATTGGCCAGCTTTGCCGCCTGGATCACTTCCTCATCAGTTGCGTCCAGCTTGCCATAGCGGATATTCTCCATGACCGTGCCGGTGAACAGATGCGTGTCCTGCAGCACAATCCCCAGAGAGCGGCGCAGATGGTTTAGCTTGATCTTGTTGATATTGATGCCGTCATAACGGATCTTGCCGTCCTGGATACTATAGAAACGGTTGATCAGGTTGGTGATGGTAGTCTTACCCGCGCCGGTGGAGCCCACAAAGGCAATCTTCTGTCCGGCTGGGCAAAGAGTTCGATGTCGTGCAGAATCATCTTTTCGTCAGTGTACCCGAAGTCCACATGGTCAAACACCACATCTCCTTTCAGTTCCGTGTAGGTCACGGTATCGCTGTCCTTGTGGTAGTGCTTCCATGCCCACAGCCCGGTGCGCTCCTTGGACTCCACAATCTCCTGCCGCTCATTTCTCTCCGCGTTGACCAGTTCCACATAGCCCTCATCCACTTCCGGCGTCTCATCCATGAGCCTGAAAATCCGCTCTGCGCCGGCCAGAGCCATGATGATGCTGTTGAACTGCATCGTAATCTGGTTGATGGGCATGCTGAAAGACTTATTCAAGGTCAGGAAAGCCGCCAAATCACCCAGAGACAGACCTGAAATCCCGGTGATAGCCAGCATACCGCCGGCCACCGCGCACACCACATAACTCAGGTTACCCAGCTGGGCATTAATGGGGCCCATGATATTGCCGAATTTATTGGCTCGATAGGCGCTGTCACAGAGTCTGTCATTCAGTTCATTGAACTGCTTCAGGCTCTCCTGTTCATGGCAGAACACTTTCACCACCTTCTGGCCTGTCATGGTCTCCTCGATACAGCCGTTCAGCTGTCCCAGATCCCGCTGCTGGGACAGGAAAAACCGGCTGGACAGGGAGCCCACTTTCTTGGACGCCAAAATCATCACTGCCACCATAATCAATGTCACCAAAGTCAGCGGTATATCCAGCACCATCATAGAAATCAAAGTGGATACCACACTGATGGCGCTGTTGAGAAGCTGGGGAATACTCTGGCTGATCATCTGCCTCATCGTATCGATATCGTTGGTATAGATGGACATGATATCGCCGTGGGCATGAGTGTCAAAATACCGGATGGGCAATTCCTCCATCTTTTCAAATAAATCATCCCTCAGATTCTTCATAGTGCCCTGGGTCACATAGATCATGAGCCGGGACTGCGTGAAGGATGCCAGCACACCCAGCCCATAGAAACAGGCCACCCTGCCGATAGCGCCGGCCAGTGGGCCGAAATCCGGATTCTGCTGTCCCAGCAGGGGCACGATATAGTCGTCAATCAGCGTCCGCATAAACAGCGTTCCCTGCAGAGACGCCAGCACTGTGGTCACGATACAGACCACCACCACGATCCAGTGGATGGCATAATCCTTAAAGGTATAGCCCAGCACCCGCTTCAACAGCTTGCCGGGATTCTCAATCTTGGGTCTGGGCCCTCTGACTCCTCCGGGACCATGGGGACCTCTTGGGCCTCCTGCGCTCGATGCCTGATTTGCCTGGGGTACTCTTTCCTCTGCCATAATTACAGCCCTCCCTTCACAACGGAGTTTTCCTCTGCGTTTTCGTCAAAATCGCCGCTGCCATGGGTCTGGGATTCATATACATCCCTGTAGATCTCATTGCCGGCCAGCAGCTCCTCATGGGTTCCAAAGCCGTCTATCTCCCCCTCATGCATGACTATGATC
>CAMWTF010000070.1 GCA_947177105.1 uncultured Lachnospiraceae bacterium
CCCCGCATACCACTCATGCCCCACAATATCCTCATAAAGATCGTTAAACACATTGGTGGGGAAAAAGCGGGCCGTCTTGATGACCATATCCAGGGCCTCCGCCCGTCTCAGCGGATCATCCGATCTCTCCAAATCCGCAAAGAGGACTCCCTCTCCGTCCGGTTTCGGCACATTGCGGTACCGCTCGGGAACCGGGGGCAGTTCCGCCGCCCCCTCCCCTTCCCAGACATCCGCACGCTCCGCCATCCATCCCGCCAGTCTTCTGTAAGCTTCCCTGCTCTCCGGATCACAGGATATTTCCTGCCGGTCAAACTCCGGCCCTTGGGGGCCGCATACAGCCATACCCATCTTCTCCAGATAATCCCTCACCACAAAGCCAGCCATCCGGTAGGCCCCGTAATCGTTGGTATGGGTGAAATCTCTGGGAAAGAAAAAGGCTTTTGCACCCTCCAACCCCTTCTCTTTCACGAATGCCATGCTTCGCCCATGAAGATCCACCACCGGCACACCGTACTGCCGTCCCAGTTCCATACAGGCGTCCGCATACTGCTGCAGTAAGTCATTGTAAGTGCCGTCATCCGCCTTCCATGAATTTCGTGCCAGGGGCGTGACAAGGATTGGATAGGCCCCTTTTCGCCTCGTCTCCTCTATGTAGGCGGCAAGGCCATGCCGATACCCTCCATGGGCCTGTAAATGCATCAGCTTCTGGTCGTTATGCCCAAACTGGAGCATCAGGTAGTCACCGGGCCTGATGCTGTCCTCAATGACGGCATAGTGCCCCTCCGTCCGAAAGCTCTCTACCGTAAGGCCGGAATGGGCATGATTGGAAACCCCGATCCGGGCGGTCATGTAGCAGCCTATCATCTGCCCCCACCCGGCATAGCTGGTCCCGGGCGCATAAGGGTACTGCGCAGGCTGATCCGTCACAGTAGAGTCCCCCGCTATGTAGAGAGTGGGGCAGTCCACCGGCCAAAAGGCCGCCGCCGTCAGCCGCACATCCCTTCCCACGACGGCAATGTCAATGCTGCGCCTCTCATGCCTGCGCTCCTGCCCGCGGGGTATAATATCGCATACATTCAGCACAAAACGGCACTCCAATTCCCGGGCCTCTGACAGAAATCCCCGATATACAAGCCTCCTTGGCCCCGCAAAGACACAGATCTCCCCCTGTCCGTACAGAGTAAGTTCCGCCTCGTAGTTTCCCGGCTCATCCACTCCCGCCTTAAAACACAGCGGAACCAATCTCTCCGGCTCTGCGTCCACCCTTTGGGTTATCTCTCGGGAATCCACATAGCAGCCGTGCTCATCCTGCAAAATCCGCGTCAGTTCCTGACCCCGATACCAATAGGGAACATCAAAGCCCGTGTTGAGTTCCGCAATTTGGAGTAGTTCATTTTCTTCCCTGCTCTTTTCCGTGACAAACTCCGCATTATGTATTCTCTGATGGATGCCTGGCTTTCTGAAGTCAAAAGTCATCTTGCACACTTACAAAGCACCGTCCTTTTGCAGATTGTCCGATACCAGAACCTTGCCAAAGAAAGCCAGCGCCAACCCCTGGCCCCAGCCCTGTATCCAGTCTCTGGATATCTTGCGGTAGCCGTCCGCGTCGTTCATCACCGCCGTACCGCCGGAGACGTTCAACACCCTGCCGTCCGGGCTGACATTGGCCAGCAGCCCACGGATGGATTTGTTGATATATTTGGTATGAAGGGGATTGGCTCTGGAAACCATGGCGGCGGCAATGCCTGCAGACGCCGAGATCTCTTCATAGGAACTCTCATCATCCAGTATAGTCCTCCACAGGCCGTCCTGGGTCTGAAGCAGCTTGATGGCTGAAAGCTGTTCATTCAGGGAACCGGCCACATCCATGTACTTGGGATACAGATAACACTTGGGAAGAATATCCCCCACCTGGGACATGGTAAACGCCGCCCAGGCGTTGGCGCGTCCCCAGTAAAAGCCGGACATATGATCCCGGGTGATATTGTTGTAGCCGTGGTAATACAAACCCGCGTCCGGATCCTGCAAATACTTGATGTGCCAGTAATACTGGTTCAGCGCATCCTCGATGATCTCCTCGTCCGCCAGTTCCACGCCCACCCGCAGCAGGAAAAAAGCAGCCATGAACAGGGTATCCGCCCAGCACTGTTCCGGGAAGTCATTGTCCGCTGACACTGTATGCTGCAGCACACTGTCGCCAAAGCGGAGAGCGTCCTCCCGAATGTAGCGGATCTTACTCATCACAATATCCCAGTACTTCTGCTCTCCCGTAGCCTTATAAAGGGTGATCAGGCAATGTCCCATGGCACATGCGTTCACCGTCCACACTCTGGGCAGCCCTAAGTCGATCAGTTCATCCACCCGGTCTTTCAAGAGCTTCAGATATTCTTCCCTCCCTGTCTTCTCATAGGCGTCGGCAATCCCGAAGTAAGCCACGCCGCAGGGCCAGTCCCATGTCAGATCCATTTTCATGGTTCTTTTGACAATCCTGTCAATCACATCCAGAATCTCCTGCTTGTCATATTCCAGCTTCATTGATAAACCTCCTATTTATACCGCTTAACAGTTAAAATTTCCGAGTAACCTGACTGCATAACGCCAGCCATATACGTTTAACCAACGCAGTACGGTAAATTCTGGCGTTATGTAGTATAAGTTCCGCAGGCTCCCTGTCAAGACACAGTGCCGCAGCTAAGTCCCTTGTCGCTCTGCCGCCCCAAGATCGATCCACCCATGTATGGGATCCTGCTGTTTACTATCATACCACTTTTTTTCCCATGAGATGGATTTTCGCATGAAAAGTATTCCTATCCGCACGAACTGCACTGGCGTCTTTATCGCATCTTTATGAGAATATAGCCCCCAACATACGTCGGGGGCTATATGGTTTTTAACCTTTTGCGCTACTGATCCGCTTTTATTTATTTAGGAAGCTTGGTGCTCAGACCCGCATTGTATGCTTCCAGCCTCTGGTCGATTACTTCCTGATAGCCTGCATTCAGGTACTCTTGGCTCAGTTGATCATACAGAGCGTCAAACTCCTCTGGTGTACACATGGTCAACTGGTCACGATATCTGGGATACAGCTCTTCCTTCAGGATATTGCCGTAGTCCGTAACAGCCTGGAAGGAGGTTGCGAAGTTACAGTCAGAGTTCGCATAATTCTTGTTGTACAGATCATTCTGTCCATAATAATTCGCCAGAATATCCTCATAGAAGTTCTGAGGCAGTCCCTGAGGAGTGATAGCCGCAATGTCCTTCTCAATGCTGCCCAGGGTCTTGGATGCGGTAACGATCATCCAGTAGTCCACATTGTTGTTGTGGCCCTGCTGCTCATCCATACCGCTCTGGTCCGCCACATTCACAGGCGTGTCGCCGTCGTAATTGAAGTTCACACCCTCAAGGCCCCACTGCATGGTGAACAGTACATCCTCCTGAGACATCCACTCCATGTACATCATGGCCGCCTGTACCTCTTCGGGAGTCGCATCATACGCAAATGCGGTCATGGCGCCGAATACATTGGTAGGACGGAAGGAATTGTTGGATCCCCATTCATCATCCTGTACAAAGTCGCTGCTGGCCACTACTACGCTAAGCTTTGCATCCGGATTCAGTTCATAGAAGGAAGCCAGTGTGTCCAGTGTGGAAGAGGTGTAGCCTGACCATTCAAAGGTCTTGCCATTGATAAAGTCAGCAATCGCCTCGCCGCCGTCTCTGGTATAGTACTCAGGGTTCTTGAAGCCTCTGTTATATAACTCATTCTCGAATTTTAACAGTCTCTTCTGTGCCTCGGTAGACAGAGCAGGGATCTGATAGTCGCCGGTGGTAGCCCATGTCACCTCATCCTGAGGATATGTTCTCCAGCCATAGTTCTGGTCAGCGCCTGCGCCTGCTACCTTGGTGCCGCCCGCAGGATACTCATGTCCCGCATCCACCAGTTTCTGGAACAGCTCCAGTCTCTCCGCGCTGGTTGCGGGATAATGGTCAACCCCAACCTCGTCAAGCCAGTCCTGACGGTACCAGGTGATCCAGGTGTAGTTGGTATTACCATACGGTCTCTGTCCAAGAGCCAGATAATCCTCACCGTCCAGCTGGGTATAAATGTCAATACCGTTGTCTACCATGTTCTGATAGAATGTAGGAGCCACGGTCTTGAGCTGTTCCATGTCATAGGGCTGCAGATATCCCTCGGACTGCCATGTGGCGAGTTTGTCGTAGTCATACTCCATCAAGACAGTGGGGAGATCCTGACCCGTTGCAAGCAGGGTGTAGTCCGTCATAACATCGGAACGGTTGATGGCGATATACTGCACATTGATGTTGTACTTGGCGCCAAAGTTCTCCTGTACCCAGTTGGTCCAGTAATTGTTTACCACGTCCGAACAGCCGTTGCCGTTGTCACCGCGGTCATAAACCGGAATCTGTAGGGTGACAGGGCTTTCAAAGGCCGTCCAGCCCTCCATGCCTGCCGCTGCGTTTGCAGGAGTCTCCCCCTCGCCGCCGGAAGCAGGTTCACTGTCTGCCGGGGTGGTATCACCGCCTGCCGGAGTGGTATCACCACCTGCCGGGGTGCTCTCATTGCTCGGTGTATTGTCATTAGTTGCCGGTTCGCTGCCGCAGCCTGTCATAACGCCCATTACCATTGCGCCGGTCATAACCAGAGCTGCCGCTCTCTGAAGAGTTTTCTTCTTCATAAAATTAGTCCTCCTTTTTGAATAGAAACTATAGTTTATGTAAACTCCCTGTTGCCAGGAATAAACTATCCTTATGTAATCTGTACATGGTCAGCCCTTCACGGCCCCGATCATCGCGCCTTTTACGAAATACTTCTGCAGGAAAGGGTAGATGATGATGATAGGAACGGTGACAAACATGATGCTGGCCGCCTGCAAAACCTCCGGCACAGACTGGCTCACGCCGCCGATGTCCGCCAGGGAAGAGGTCTGGCTCTCCGTCGCGGATGCCACCATCTGGTACAGCTTATACTGGATCAGCTTCAGGTTGTTGTCCCTGGTATAGTACATATTGTCGGAATAGGCATTCCAACGGCCCACTGCGTAAAACAGGGACAATGTGGCCAGAATCGGTTTGGACAGCGGCAGCACAATCTTCCATAATATCTGGAAATTGCTGGCTCCATCCAGAAAAGCGGACTCCTCCAAGCTGTCAGGAATGGTACTCTGGAAGTAGTTCTTCATGATCAACATGTTGTAGGGCGAATAAATCAGGGGCAGAATCAACACCCAGACGGTATTCAGCACCTTCAAGTCCTGATACAGCAGATAGCTGGGGATAATACCCGCGCCAAAGTACATGGGTACCATCAGCAGGAAGGTGATGCCCTGTTTCCCCTTCAGCCTTTTCTTGGACAGAGGGTAAGCGGCGCAGGTACATACCAGCATACCCAGAGCGGTAAAGATCAAAGTGACCACTGCGGAGAACCCCATAGAGTAGGTCATACTATCATCGCCGAACACTCTCTTGTAAGCGTCAAAGGTAATATCTTTTGGCCAGAAGTATACCGACTTTGCCATAACCGCCGCGTTACCGGAGATGGATTTCACCGCCACATGTATAAAGGGCAGTACGCAGGTGGCACAGAGTAACACAATTACCGCCATCATCACAAAATCACTGACACGGAATTTATTCACGGCATGTTCGCCGCCTGTAGATACAGTTGTCTCGTTCGTCTTCTCTTTTTTACCCATTTCCAGCCTCCTATAACAAACCGTCTTCGCCAAGCTTCTTGGCAATCCTGTCAGACAGCAGCACCAGCGCCAGACCCACCAGGGACTGGAACAGATTCGCCGCGGTGGCCGGACTGAACTTAGCGTTGCCGATACCTCTGTTGTATATGTAAATTGCCAACTGGTACTGGAAATCCGCTACCTGCGTATTGCCCAGGGCTGTCAGTCTTTCCAGATTACTGCCCATGATCTTGCCCAGATTCATAATGAGCAGCGTCACCACCGTGCCCTTGATGCCGGGGAGTGTGATATACCACATCCGTTTCCATCGATTGGCGCCGTCAATCATGGCCGCCTCGTAAAGTTCACCGCTGATTCCTGTTATAGCCGCCAGATAAAGGATAGTGCCCCATCCCATGCTCTGCCAGACGCCAATCAGCAGATACGTCACTGCCCAGTGCCATTTCTCCGTCATAAAGGGAATACCCTGCTGGATCACCCCTATCTTCATCAGCACCATATTCACCAGTCCCGTGCTGGGGCGGAACATGTTGTAAGCCACGCTTCCGATGATGGCCCAGGACAGAAAGTGAGGCAGATACAGAATGGTCTGGGATACCTTCTTAAACTTTGCATAGCGCAGCTCGTTCAAAATCAGAGCCAATATAATGGGCATCGGGAACCCGATCAGCAGATCCAACAGATTGAACACGATGGAATTGCGCAGCGCCCTGGTAAATTCTTTATCCGTAAAAATATCCTTAAAGATTTTAAAGCCTACCCACTCACTGCCTGCATAGCCCCTGATCGGCTTATAGTCCATGAATGCCATTCGCATACCGGGATAAGCCGCATAGCTGAATACAAAGACCATGACCAGCGGAAACAATAACAGCAGATAGAGCTGCCAGTCTCTCTTAAAAGCTTTCTTCCAACTCGTCTTGGCAATAACTTCCTTATTGCCGCTCTTTGCCTTTCCCATAAACACCCTCTTTTCTTCGTCTACTTTGTATAGGAATAATTGATTTACAATTCTATTTTCGTGCATAATGACTTCTATTTCTAACGAAAAGCAAATAAAAACTATGCAAATACGACCATTTATGTTATACTCTGTTTATTAACAAATGGCGAATTACATAGTTTTTAAGTTTTTTCCTGCTTTAGTTATACAATTTGATGAATTTTCTGGAGACAATCCTGGATTCAGGATTTGGAGAAGTTTACCATTTTTGGTTTTTTTTGGAGGTTCTTATGTCAAAACCGAAAAACGATATCGCGGAATACCGCAACTATTTTTTGCCCTCGGATTTTCCTGTGCTTCTTTTGACAGGCGAACATTGGAAAATATCAAACGTTCCCAGCAAGCATCTGCACTTCCACAACTGTCTGGAGATCGGCATATGCCATTCGGAGAGCGGCTATATGGAATTCAATGGCAGGGAACGGCTTTTTTTCAAAGAGGGGGACATCACCTGCATTCCCAGGAATATTCCCCATACTACCTACAGCTCTCCGAACACCGAGAGCCGCTGGTCCTATTTGTTCCTGAACACCCAGGAACTATTTAAAAACATAGCGCCGGACATCCGCGGATTTGATTTGTCACTCAGCGCATACAAGGAATACAGACACATACTGAGCCGCCAGGAGTATCCCTATATATACGATCTTACCACAATGATTATAAAGGAGATCCGGGAAGAAAAGCCCATGTACCAGACCAGTTCCATGGGGCTTTTGCTGTCCCTGTGCATCGAACTGCACCGCATTCAGAACCAGGGGGGACATAGAACCACGCTCACCAGCCAGCCCCCCGAAAATGCCATGGTGCTGTCCCCGGTTCTGGATTACATCGAGGATCACTATGCCGAGCAGTTTGACGTGAACTACCTGGCCGACATCTGCTGCCTGAGTCCCACCCATTTCCGGCGTCTCTTCCGCAGTATTATGGGCAAAAGCCCTCTGGACTTTTTGAACAACACCCGTATCATCAACGCCTGCAACCTGCTGCGCAGCACGGAGCACTCCATCCTGGACATCTCCGAGATGGTGGGGTTCCGCTCTGTCTCAAGCTTCAACCGGCACTTCATGGACGCCATGCATACCACGCCCAGAAGCTACCGGAACGAGACATTGTATGCCAAAGAGAAGCAGGAAAAGTTGTCCATTTTGGACTATACCGGCTGGATGTACCCCGAGAAATAGCATCAGGCGTAATACTGTGCCTGGGCGTCCCACAGTTCCTTATACAGGCCCTCCTGGCTCTCCAGCTCCTCATGCCGGCCCCGCTGCACTACCTTGCCCTCGTCAAATACCAGGATATCCTGGCAGAAGCGGCAGGAGGCCAGGCGGTGAGAAATGTAGATGGCCGTCTTCTTGCCCACCATCTTATCAAATCCCGCGTACACTTCGCACTCGGACTCCGGATCCAGGGCAGCGGTGGGTTCATCCATGATGACAAAGGGCGCGTTCTTGTAAATGGCCCGCGCGATGGCAATCTTCTGCTTCTCTCCGCCGGAGAAAGTCACGCCGCTCTCCTCAAACTCTTTCCCGATGCAGGTGTTCAAGCCATTGGGCAGGCTGTGAAAGCGCTCTCCGACGCCTGCCCGCTCCAAGGCGTCTACCGCCCGCTCCTCTTCCACTTCCGCGCCTGCCGCCACATTCTCCCCCAGAGGAAAATCAAACACCTGAAAATCCTGAAACACCACCGCAAACAGATCACAGTATTGGGCATAGTCATACTTGCGGATATCGATGCCGTTTACCTTGATGCAGCCTTCCGTCACATCATACAGGCGGCAGAGGAGCTTGATGAAGGTGGTCTTGCCGGAACCGTTCCTGCCCACGATGGCCATCTTTTCTCCAATCTCAAACTTAAGGTTCAGATCCCTGATCACATAATTCTCACTTCCCGGATATTTGAAGGATACATGGTTAAACTCCACCGAGAAACGGTCGTCCCGGCGCTTTTCCACTGGTATCGTCCCCTCATGCTTGCGCTGGGGCAGCTCCATATAGTCGATATAATCCTTGGCCAGACTTGCATTCCCCCCCAGCCAGCTCAGCTGATACACCAGTTTTCCCACAGACTCCGTAAACAGCAATATGCTGGCCGCATAGGTAACCACCCCTCCGATGCTGATCAGCCCCGCACAGGCCAGAAGCCCTGCGAATACATATACCAGAAAGCCTGTAAAAGCGGACACAGACTGCTGGGTAAAGGTATCCCGGACGGTAAAGCGGGCAATCTTGTCTATGGTTTTCTTGATCCCCCGGGCGATGTCCTCAAACTCCCTCTCATAGAGCTTTTGCTGCTTACAGATCCGCAGATCCTTCTGCCTCTCACACCCGGAAAGGATCTCCAGATAATACTTGTACCTGGCCTCCTGGCCGGACATCTCCTTTCTGGTATCCGCCATTTTTTTGTTAAAATAATTGCCGAACCGAAACTCCACCATAATCAGCAGAAGCACCGCTGCCAGCAGCAGCACGGACATCAGCCAGGAACCTACAAACCCGTGGGACAGAGAATGGCTGCCGCGGATGAACATGGGAACCACCACGAAAATTGCGGCAATCACCGTGACCCCCTCCCTAAGTATCTTGTTTAC
>CAMWTF010000071.1 GCA_947177105.1 uncultured Lachnospiraceae bacterium
TTCATAAGCTTCACTTCGAAAACCATCATCATTATTCTCCGCATGATATTTTATTAAATTTATAACGCTCTTCTTTTTCATATGATCCACTCCCAATTCTCTTTAATTATATATACTTTAACGCCCTGGGACGATTTTGTCAATATTGGGACAAATATTTACATTTTAACAAAAAAACACCACCAAACAATATCTCTATCGTCTGATGGTGCGGCGGCATCATTCAAATGTGTTCCCTGAAAAATGCCACAAATCCTTCATAGCCTACCAGATCATCCGCATCATGGGCATTCAGATTATAATAGTACTCCCCAGTGTCCAGTTTTTTGGAGATGCTGTCCAGGGGAAAGCCCGGACGACGGATCTTGTGGGGCTTTGCGGTGAGCAGGAAACGGTGGCTGGCCAGACTCTCATCCATGGACTCATAGATGTGATCCCTGTCTATGATCAGGCAGATGGCATTATGATAGCGGGCGGTGATGTCCCCATAGCGGGCAGCCAGCCCTCCATAGTAGTCCTGCATGGCCTGATCATCCAGATAGACGCCCTGGGGGGATCGCACATGCAGGCCCGGCTGCAGCTCCCTGGGCAGATTCTCCAGATACAGCCCGGAGTCGCAGGAAAATAGAGGGATCTTGTAATGGTCATAGTAAAAAAGCGCCTTCTGGCGGGCATTTTCCAGAGGGCTTTGCCCCTCCTCCAAAGCCACCGGCACCTGCTCCATGTCTCTGAGACAAAGCAGGCTGATGTCCAGAGGCTGCAGGGCATCCCGCATGGCTGTATATTTAGCCGGATTGGATGTGGCATATAATAATTGCATGATTATGTCTCCCGGTCTCTTCTTATTATTGTATATTGGAGATTCCTTACTTGCAAGCTTCTCTGTGAGCTGCCCTGGCCTTCTCCATGTAGTGTTCCGCATTATGGCGGCTTGCCCGGATCTCCTCCTCTGTCACCGTCCGCTTGACGCGGCCGGGACTGCCCACCACCAGGCTGTTGTCTGGGATTTCCATGCCCTGTGTAACCAGGGCTCCTGCGCCGATGATACAGTTTCGCCCAATCCGTGCATGGTTCATCAGTATGGCCCCCATGCCGATGAGGGTGTTGTCCCCCACTATACAGCCGTGGACGATGGCGCCGTGGCCCACGGTCACATATTCACCCAGTTCCACTTCGCCGCCGGGGTCCATGTGCAGCACCGCATTGTCCTGGACATTGCTGCCCCGACCTATGCGGATAGGGCCGTCGTCCGCCCGCAGCGTGGCGTGATGCCAGACGCTGGTATCCTCCGCCAACGCGATATCCCCGGACAGGGAGGCGCTGGGAGAGATATAGGCGGCCGCATCGAAGAATCCATCGCTCCTCCGGGAAACAGCAGTATCCTCCCAGGCCAACCGATGAAGCGCTCCCTGCTCCTGCAGGCCCGAAAAGCCCTGCTGACGCAGGGCCTCATAGAGCACAATAGCCACAGAGTTGGACAGGTTCAGGGAACGGATATCCTGTAGCATGGGAATGCGGATACAGTTCTCCTCATGCTTCACCAGAAGCTCTTCCGGGATTCCGGCGCTCTCCTTGCCAAACATGATATAGTCATCCGGTTCAAACGTCGCCTCTGTATAGCATCTTCTGGCTTTGGTGGTGGCCATCCAGATCTTTGCCCCCGGATGTTTCTTTCTGAACTCCTCAAAATTCATATAGCGGCTCACATCCAGCTTTTCCCAATAATCCATGCCTGCGCGGCGGATGGATTTCTCGTCCAGATGAAAACCCAGCGGCTCAATCAGATGCAGGCTGGTGCCCGTAGCCACGCAGGTGCGCCCGATGTTGCCTGTATTGGCCGGAATCTCCGGCTGGTGCAGTATGATGTGCATCTCTGTCCTCTTCCCGCATATCCCGCAAAATCCCGTGATATGGCTGCCTTTTTCCATGCCTGCCCGAATAAGCGGCCCGTTTACTTACTTTCCCGCAGTTTGGTAATAAACCGGTTCAACCTTGTCATGGCCTCTCTTAACGTGTCCAGCGAATAAGCATATGATATTCTCAAAAAGCCCTCTCCGCTGTCTCCAAAGGCGGTGCCGGGCACGGCGGCCACCTTCTCCGCCTCCAAAAAAGCGTTGGCAAACTCATCGCTGGTCATGCCAAACTCCTTAATGCAGGGGAACACATAGAATGCCCCAAATGGCTCAAAACACTCCAATCCCATCTCCTGAAAAGCATTGAGCAGGAAACGTCTGCGCTGGTTGTAGGAGATCTTCATCTCCTCCACGTCCGCATCCCCGTTTTTCAACGCCTCCACTGCCGCATACTGGCTGGTGGTTGGAGCGCACATAATGGCAAACTGATGAATCTTGGTCATTTGCGCAATAATGGCCTCAGGCCCGCAGGCATAGCCCAGCCTCCAGCCTGTCATGGCATATGCCTTGGAAAATCCGTTGATCAGGATGGTTCTCTCCTGCATACCAGGCAGGGAGGCGATGGACACATGCCTATCCTTATAAGTCAGTTCACTATATATCTCATCTGACATGACAAATATGTCATGTTTGATAATTACCTCTGCAATAGCCTCCAGATCCTTCCGTTCCATGATTGCCCCGGTGGGATTGTTGGGAAAAGGCAGGATCAGCACCTTGGTCTTCTCCGTGATGGCCTCCTCCAGTTCCTGGGCTGTCAAACGGAACTCATTTTCCGCTTTCAGGTTGAGTATCACCGGCTTTGCCCCCGCCAGAATGGCACAGGGTTCATAGGACACATAGCTGGGCTGGGGGATAATCACCTCGTCTCCGGGATTAATCATGGCCCGCAGACCTATATCAATGGCCTCGGAACCACCCACGGTAATAACCACTTCCTTGTCCCAGACATACTCAATGCCCTGCTTTCTCTTTATGTAGCTGCACACCTCCTGGCGCAGCTCCTTCAGGCCCGCATTGGAGGTATAGAACGTCCTGCCCCGCTCCAGGGCATAGATGCCCTCGTCCCGGATGTGCCAAGGCGTGTCAAAGTCCGGCTCGCCCACACCCAGAGAGATGGCGTCCTTCATCTCGCTTACAATATCAAAAAATTTACGAATACCAGAGGGTTTCAATGCAACCACCTGGTCTGACAATGGATTTCTCATGGCGTAATCATCTCCCTTTCGTCCTCTGTTTTCTGTACAAAAATAGTCCCGTGATCCTTATATTTTTTCAGGATAAAGTGCGTGGAAGTGCTGAGTACCCGGTCCAGGGTGGACAGCTTATCAGACACGAAGCTGGATACCTCACGCAGAGTCTTGCCCTCCAAAATCACCATCAGGTCAAAACCTCCGGAGATCAAATACACGCTTCTTACTTCCGGGTAGCGATAGATCCGCTCCGCCACACTGTCAAAGCCCTGGCCTCTCTGGGGCGTCACCCGCACCTCAATCAGCGCTGTGACCTTCTCGTTGGAGGTCTTCTCCCAGTTCACCAGCGTGTGATATCCGCAGATAATCCCCTCCTTCTCCATGGTCTCCAGTTCATTTACCACATCCACTTCCCGGACACCCAGTATCACAGCCAGCTCCTTCAGATCGATACGGCTGTTCTTCTCAACAATGGCTAACAATTCTTCTCTCATAATTTCCTCCTATTTATAGTTCCGCATATTCCCTACTCTATATACTTATATATCTCATCCTGCGCAGGTTTATCCAGATAGCGTTTTTCATCCTCATTGTAGATCAGCCTGTCATGGCTGTCTGTAATTCGTCCGATAACCGCCGCCGGAATATGCTCCCTGGACAGCTGCCCCACCAGCTCCTCCCCATGATCCGCCGCCAGCGCCAGGCAGCCGGAGGATGCCAGTATATAGGGATTCACCCCGCAAAATTCACAAACCTCCACCGTCTCCTGACGGATGGGGATCTTTCGCAAATCTATGGTCAGTCCGACACCCGAACTCTCTGCCAGTTCCCAGAGAGCGGCCAGTATGCCGCCTTCAGAGGCGTCATGCATGACCCGAATGCCGGACTTCACGGCGACTGCGGCCTCCGGGATAATGGACAGATAACGGTCAAAACCCGCAGCCTCCTCCACCAGATGGGCCGGATAGCGTTCCAGCAGCTGCTGCCTGCAGCGCCTGGCCAATATAGCTGTGCCCTCCAAAGCAATCCATTTGGTCAGCACAATATCCTGCCCAGGCTTTGCCCCCCGAGTGGTGAACATGGGGGACTCTCCACCTGTTCTCTTGCCTTTTGTCAGAGCTTCCACTGCCGCATCTTGAGCCGCTAAGAGATCTGCGCTATGCATTGGAACCCCATATGCCGTGACACAGGCCATGGGACAGTCCACATGACGGCTCACGGCGGTATGCCCTCCCGCGATCTGCATTCCCAGCATATTGCAGGTATTTTCCGCCGCTGCCATCAGCCGCTTCAACAGCTGTTCCTCCGCCTCCGCCGGCAATAGCAGTGTGAGCAGAACCGCTGCGGGACAGACGCCCGCCGTGGCCAGATTGTTGGCACACTTTACCAACACCCTAACCATGTCCGCCTCCTCCAAAACAGCGGCCTGGGAGACAGCGCTGGCAGAACCGTCGGACGGCGCAAAAATGGCGCAGTCTTCCCCTATCCCTGCGCCATTTATCACTTCCTGCCTTTTTGCCTTAATCTGTTTTAATACAGAGCGTTTCAGCACGCTGTCCGATATTTTTCCCAGTCTCATCCTCTGACGCCCTCTTATGTCTCATTCTGAAATCTATTGTCCGGCAGCGGCCGCCGCCATGGCTGCTGCCTGTTGCTGGGCCACGATGGCAATCACATTCCGTACATTGGCCACGCTGCCGCTGTTGATGGCGTCAATGATGGCCGTATAGGCATTGGGGTCCGCCGTGGCCACGCCCACATGGTAACTGCTGGGAACCATCTTGTAGGAACTGCTGTTCACCTGGGTGCGCTCTACTTCCACGCCATTCTCCGTAACTACCTTCCACAGCTGTGCCTTGTAACCGATATGGGCGCTGTCACCCTTTACCAGATAGCCGATGGGCTGCGATGCCTCCGCATACAATATTTCCCCGGGGGGATTGATCACTTCCAGCACTTTGCTCTCATAAGTTACCTGACGGTCACTGCTGCGGGTTTCCTGCCCATAAATGTTAAAGGTAATCCTCTTCCCGTCAATAATACCCTCTATATAGATGGGGGTGTCCAGATTGTTCACAAACTTGAAATCCTTGCCGGAGGATTCCGCAATGGCCGCGTCCGCCGAAGGATCCACATAGGTTACAATCATGGAGTGGTTGTACCGCTGCGTTACCTCCAGTTCCGCGCGCAGAACGGCATTGTACAATGTGGTGGACACCTGGCAGATGCCGCCGCCCAGGCTGTCAACCACCTTGCCGTTTAAGTAGGATCCTGCCATATAATAACCATTCTGCTGGGTAAAGGGAGCCACCGCCTCATAGGTAGAAAACTCCTGCCCAGGGTACAGAGGGCGCCGTCAATCAGCTTGCATCCGTTGGATACATTAGCGCTCCTGTCCGCTCCCGACGAGGAGAAGGAGGTGGTAAAGCTGCCCAGCACATCCGTCACTTTTGCCAGCTCTTCAGCCGTTCCCAAGGGCTGATCCACTATCACGTCCAGCGCAATGGCGCAGGGCTGCAAATCCCACTTCTGCGTCATATACTCATATACCACGTCGATGGATGCCTCCACATCCAGCCGATAGCCCACCTGGCCCTCAATCACCGTGAATGCGTCATTCTCTCGCTTCAGGACGGCATTGACCACTGGCTGGTCATAGAGACTGCACTGCTCCGTCAGCACCTGATTGATGGCATTGATATCAAAATCAAAAGTAAGTTCATAATTTACCGACTCACGCTGCAGATCCTTAAGCACCTTGTACCGGGCTATCACATTACCCTCTGTGCCGATTGCCAGCGCCTCGTCCAGAATCTCCGGATTGTTCCAGCGTATTCCCAGATCCCCCGCCGTCACCTGGACATCTGTATTATTGGAGGTCTGCAAAATAATCTGCATGGGCCGCAGAGTCTCCTCTATGTATTGCTCCACCGCCTGAGCAGCTTCCTGTTTATTCATCCCACTCAGGTCCATGCCCTGAATCAACACGCCCTCTTTCAGGGTGGTCTCCCCCGCAGCTCTGACAGGCAGACTTATACTGCATATTAAAGCCAATGACAAAAATGCCAGCTTCCAATGTTTTACCCATTTTTTCATATCAATTACCAGCCTTTCCCGATAAACCATTGAAAAATCAGATTAGATATGCTAATGTAGGAATGATCATGGCCAACACAATCAATATGACTATGATGGCAGATACGATCCTCTTTGTTTTTTTATTATGAAAATTCATCATTGGATCCACCTCCTTGCCTCAGACCCTAACAACTCTGAAAGGATATTATAAATGAATTTCATTATTTTTGCAACCTTTATCATCTTTACGAGCATACTTTCCATGACCATTAAGCGCCATAACCGATCCGAGAAAAACCAGCAGGAACAGTTCTGGGAGCGGGAAAAGCGGGCCAACCAGGTGCGCCGCAAACCCTTGGACGACCTGGACTACGTGACGATCCCGCTGGAAAATCTGCCCACGGCAGCCATGACGGAGGATGTTATCATTCAGGACTGTCTGAATACGCTGGTTTCCCTGTCCCAGGAAAAAATCGTAAATCTGGCAGGATACACCAACACGGACCTGAAGCTGACCTATGGCACGGCCAATATCACAGCCCTGTCCCAGTATGACCAAAACTTTACCCTGCTGGCCCAGACTCTGCAGAAATGGGCTGATACGCTGCACAATGCCGGATACATGGCGGAGACACGGCAGATCCTGGAATACGCCGTTCTATCCATACGCACCGATGCAGGCACGTCCTACCGCCTGCTGGCCTCCCTGTATGATCAGGATGGCGAACAGGAGAAGGTGGCGGCGCTGTATGACACTGCCCTGTCCCTGACCTCCCCCTCCGGCAAGACCATTGCGCGCACTTTGCTGGAGGCTTATCCATATATCGGCTCGCTTCGCTCCATATCATAGGAAGGAAAGCAGTCCGAAACCCTATCAAATACTATTACTAAATATATGCTTTCCATACGGCTCGTATACTTCCGTTCGCAAATTTTGAATGCAATTTATGGAAATATTTTCACAGTTCCAGTCTCTCCGCCACCTGCCGCCACACCTCTTCACTGGTGTCCGGCAGCGCTTTGCGGCTGATCTTGCAGGCTTCACACACCGAGTAGTAAAAATAATTGTGCCCTGTCACCAAGGTCTTTTCAACGGCTTTGGTTAGATACAGACCATACTCCTCAATACCGCTCTCCCGAAAGTCCCGCAAAAAGCCTTCCACGTCATAGTCAATGGTAAGCAATTCTATCTCCCAACTCTGAGAGCTTCCCTCCATCAAGGCAAATTGGGCATGTCTGCCCTCTTCGTCGATGGGCATTCCCAGGGATCCGGGATTAAGATATGTCTTGTCAAAGAGTCTGCTAAGTTCCTGGTGATGGGTATGTCCCCCCAGCAGATAGCGGGTTTGCAGCTGCTCCATGGACTGTTCCCGAAGGGGCTCGTCAAACTGAAAATTCCCCCGAATCACCCCGGGCGCCCCGTGACACATAGTCAGCGCCGGGCAGTCTTCCAACTGCAGCACCCTTTCTGAGGGCATAGCTTCCATCCAATCCAGATCCGCCTGGGTGACATGCTGGTAGGTGTAGTACAGCGCCCCGTTGGGCGAGCAGATATGCCATCCCTGATCCTGCCTGCGGTTATCCAGCAGATATTCCTCCCGATTGCCCCGAAGCAGATAGCAGGGATACTTTTTCTCCATCTCATGGATCATGGACAGAGTGCGCTGCGGATAGGGGCTGTCGGTCACATAGTCCCCCAGGCCAATGATGGCATCCACGGAGCATTTCTCTATATAAGTCAAAAATGCTTCCAGCGCTTTATAATTGCCGTGTATGTCGCTGATTACCGCAACTCTCATATCCAACCACCCTCATATCCGAAGCCTGACCAAAACCAAGCTGCCGCACCCTGTGATTATGCTATACAAAACAGTTCATTCCCTATAATCTGCGGGGGCCGTCTCCAATCTCCACCACATAGAAGTCGGCTGCATAACCTATTTTTTCCTGATAAGCGGATCCTACTGTGGCAATAAAATTGTCAATGGCCTCATCCTTCACTATGCTCACAGTACAGCCGCCAAAGCCTGCCCCGGTCATGCGGGATCCAATCACACCTTCCACCTTCCAGGCTTCCTCCACCAGTGTATCCAGTTCTATGCCCGTTACCTCATAGTCATCCCGAAGTGACACATGGGAGGCGTTCATCAGCTGCCCGAATGCTGCCACATTGTTATCCTTCAGGGCCTGCACCGCCTGGATGGTACGCTGGTTCTCATATACCGCATGTTTTGCCCGCCTCTGGCGCACCTGGCTCTCTATGCTGCCCTTGTGTATCTCGAATTGTTCCTCCGTCAGCTCGCCCAGGGAGTCTATTTTACACACCTTCTGCAATTCTGCCAGGGCGGTCTCGCACTCGCTGCGCCGCTCATTGTACTTGGAGTCTCCCAGTCCCCGCTTCTTGTTGCTGCAGGCGATAACGATCTTGGCATTCTCCAGCTTGATCGGCGCATACTCATAGGACAGGTCCGCCGTATCCAGAAAGATAGCATGGCCTTCCTTGCCCATGGCGATGGCAAACTGATCCATAATGCCGCAATTGACTCCGTTAAAATGATTCTCCGAATACTGGCCAATCAGCGCCAAATCCTGGTTGGTAACATCAAATCCGAACAGATCCCGCAGAATATAACCGGTGAGCACCTCCACCGAAGCGGAGGAGGACAGGCCGGAGCCATTGGGAATATTGCCGTTTAACAGAATATCCATGCCCGCAGGCACCAACATGCCTTTCTCCCCAAAGGCCCATATCACTCCCTTGGGATAATTGGTCCAATCCGCCTGGGGATCGGGCTTTAACGCATCCAGAGAGGACTCCAGCACACCCAGCTGCTCAAAATTCATGGAGTAAAAACGCAGTTTCCGATCCTGCCGCTTTCTGGCCACTCCATAGGTTCCTATGGTCAGCGCGCAGGGAAATACATGGCCGCCGTTATAGTCTGTATGCTCCCCGATCATGTTCACCCGGCCCGGCGCAAAATAGACCTGCGCGCCCTCCGTGTCTCCAAATACCTCCGCAAACTTTTGTAGTACAACCTCTTTCATGTCGTTCCTGTCCTCCTTATTAAGAGTTCCGATGTCTCCCTGCCAGCGCCTCCTCGCAGAGCAATTTCCGGCCGCTT
>CAMWTF010000072.1 GCA_947177105.1 uncultured Lachnospiraceae bacterium
TGTTCCGCGTCTATGAAACCTGCAATGCCTCCCCGCTTCTGCACCTCGGCGATCATATGCAGCGTCACGGTGGTCTTACCGCTGGACTCAGGTCCGTAAATCTCCACAATTCTTCCCTTGGGAATGCCACCCAGTCCCAGGGCAATGTCCAGACTCAGAGAGCCGGTGGGAATGGTCTCCACATTCATCTGATTGGCCGGATCTCCCAGCTTCATCACGGCGCCCTTGCCGTACTGCTTCTCAATCTGGCTGATAGCCGCATCCAATGCTTTTAACTTGTCATTTTTTTCCATGATAAACCTCTTTCCTTGCATATCCCGGAATTATCCGGGATTTTGCAACCAATCTGTATTTGGAAGAATTATATCCTCTCTCGAGTTTTCTTTATATGGGGAACAAACGTTCTTGCTTCATCTAGAATAAAACATTTGTTCGGTTTTGTCAACTCTTTTTTGGACGATTCTTCCTGTGTCTTGTTGTTATATTTATCATACCGCATTTCAAGTCCAATAAACAGTACTCATAAATGTTCCTCCCTTCTGTTTCGCAGATTCTCCGCCAGCGTCATTCCCTACAGTACAGTTTCCAATGTTATGATATTGGAAAGCTTTCTGTACACTGACAGGAAAATCTCTTATTTTTCTACGTTCATGAATTTACAGGCGAAACGCCGGACTATATAAGAATATAGCAATATTGGAGTTCAGCGCCGATAGGCAGCCCGCTGTGGGTTTGAAATCTTCCCAGCAATCTATCCTTGCATACAGAAAATGTACCACATTTCCTGTGCAGGCACAAGAGATATGATACACTTTATATTCTTTTCACAAATTCGTCCATATACGGGCTACTTTTTCTTGCCGAAGGTAATCTCACTGAAGTATTCCAAAATACAGCTGCGCATAAGCACCAGAGCCGCTGAAACCGTCGCCTCCCGGATGATCTGGCGGTTACCGGAAAAATGATACTCCTGCACCGTCACCTCACCTTTTACACTGCAGGCAATATAGACCAGTCCCACAGGCTTTTCCTCTGTCCCCCCGTCCGGGCCAGCTACCCCGGTGACGGCCACGGCCACATCACTCTTTGCCACAGCGGCCAGGCCCCGGGCCATCTCCTCCGCCGTCTGGCGGCTGACGGCGCCATGCTTTTCCAGAGTGCTCTTTTTTACACCCAGCAGCTTTCTCTTGGCCTTGTTGGAGTAAGTCACATAGCCGGACTTGTAGACCTGCGACACGCCGGATACATTGATCAGCCTGCCTGAGAGCAGTCCGCCGGTACAGGATTCCGCACATGTCACAGTGAGTTCGTTGGCCACCAGCAGGTCCACCACCGCTTTCTCCAGAGTCACTTCCTCGTCCGTGGTATAAACATGGTTACCCATACGGCTTTTGATCTCTTTGACCAGGGGCTTGATCAGCTTGCGAGCTTCCTTCTCCCCCTCCGCCTTGGCCGTCACCCGGATATGCACCTCTCCCGGCTTGGCATAGGTGGCCAGGGTAGGGTTTTCCTGCCCGTCAATCAGGTCCTGCAGCAAGGTCTCCACCCTGCTCTCCCCGATGCCGCATACCTTGACGGTCTGAGAAGAAATCACCCCCGGCTCCAGCTTATTTATATACGGAATCACATAATTCTCAAACATGGGCTTTAACTCATGAGGCGGCCCCGGCAGCAGCACCACATGGGCGGTGTCATCGGCAATGATGACTCCCGGCGCCGTGCCGTTGGGATTGGGCAATATGATACCTCCTTGGGGCATCATGGCCTGTTTCCAGTTATTTTCCGTAGGTTCGGTATTTCTGGAGGCAAAATAGTTCTCAATGTACGCCCTGGAGACGGCATCCTCCACAAGTTCCCGATCCATGACTTTGGCCGCCACTTCCTTGGTCAAGTCATCTTCCGTGGGGCCCAGTCCGCCGGACAATATCACGATATCCGAGCGCTTTACCGCTGCCTGCAGAGTTTCAGCCAGACGCTGCGCATTGTCCCCCACCACCGTCTGATAATAGCAGGACAGACCCAGCCCGGCACATTTTTCCGCCAGATAGGCGGCATTGGTATTCACAATATTCCCCAGCAAAAGCTCCGTTCCCACACAAATCAATTCCACTGTCATTGTAATTTTCCTCTCGCCTCTCACATCTGTCCCTTCATGACCGCTCTGTTCTTTACCAGATAATCCACCAGGGATATCACTGTCAGCAGCAGTGCGATCCACATGATCACATCTGTCAAAATGCCAACCCAGGGCCAGAACCGGGACAAGTCAACGATCATCAGACACACCATAACCATCTGGAAGGTGGTCTTGAATTTGCCCCAGTAGCTCGCCGCGATCACCACCCTGTTATCCGCCGCCACCAGCCTGAAACCACTGATGATAAATTCCCGGCTGATAATGATAATAACCACCCAGGCGGGAATACGTCCCATAGACACCAGAGCAATCAGCGCAGCGCTGACCAGCAGCTTATCAGCCAGAGGATCCATGAATTTTCCAAAATTGGTGATCAGGTTATACTTTCTGGCGATCTTTCCGTCAATCATATCCGTCAGGCTGGCAATAATAAAAATAGCCAACGCCACAATCTCCGGAATCAAAAGGTTTTCTCCAAACCATCCTGCGGCCCCTCCCAGCAGCGCCACCACAAAGGGCACTATCAAAATCACACGAAATATTGTCAGTTTATTGGGTAGATTCATCACTTACTCCTCATTTAAAATTCAAAAGCATTCAGCCTCTGCCTGCCGGACTTTACGTTTCCTGCCAGATTTCGCCCACCAGATCATACTCGTTGCAGCCGGTGACCTGTACCCGCACCATATCCCCGGTCATCAGCGTAGCGGGAGTATGTACAAACAGATAGCCGTCCACTCCCGGAGCATCCCGATAGGTGCGGGCCACATAGACCTCCTCGTCCGCCACCTTTCCCTCGACCATCACAGTCAGCACTCTGCCCACCATATCCTCCGCCTTGGTAAACGCAATCTCCTGCTGCAATTCCATAATTTCCTGCCGCCAGGTCTCCTTCTGCTCCTCCGGAATCTGTTCCGGCATCTCAGCGGCTGCCGTTCCCTCCTCCTGAGAATAGGGGAATACCCCCAGACGATCAAATTCCATTTCGTTTACAAAGTCTACCAGCTTTTCATGATCCTCCTGAGTCTCCCCGGGAAAACCGGTGATCAGAGTGGTACGCAGGCAGATATCCGGAATTTCCTCCCGCAGCTGGCCGATCAGTTCCCGCAGCTGGCTTTGAGTGGTGCGTCTGCCCATACGGCGCAGAATCCGGTCGCTGGCATGTTGGACGGGAATATCCAGATAATGACAAATCTTGGGCTCCTTTTTGATCGTCTGTATCAACTCTTCCGTGATCTCCTCCGGGTAGCAGTAAAGTATCCTAATCCACTGAATCCCGGGAATCTGGGCCAACTCATGCAATAGCAGGGGCAGACTCTTCTCTCCATACCGCTCCAGGCCGTACAGGGTGGTCTCCTGTGCTACCAGGATCAACTCCTTAACTCCCTGCTCCGCCAGCACATTGGCCTGCTCCAGCAGAATCTCCATGGGTATGCTGCGGTAGTTGCCCCGAATCTGGGGAATGATGCAGTAACTACACCGCTTGCTGCATCCCTCCGCAATCTTCAGATAGGCATAATGGCCTCCGGTAGTCAACACTCTATTAATACAAAAGTCAATCGGTGCATCCGGATCCTGTACAAATACAGGTTTGCCGCCCGCAAGCGCCTGCTCCACGGCATCCGCGATCCGGCTGATACATGTGGTGCCCACGATGGCATCCACCTCCGGAATCTCTGTCTGAATCTCTTCGTAATAGCGTTGAGCCAGACATCCTGCCGCCACCAGCGCCTTGACCCTGCCGTTCGCCTTCAACTGTGCCGCCTCCAACAATGCATTGATGCTCTCCTCTTTGGCGTCTCCGATAAAACAGCAGGTGTTCACAACCACAATATCGCACTCGTTTTCATCGTCTGTAAAACTGTATCCCTTTTGCCGTAACAACTCCAGCATCTCTTCCGTATCCACCAGATTCTTATCACAGCCCAGAGAAATAAACAGTATTTTCATGCTCTCCTCTTCCTTGTAGTATCTAACCTTTTTACAAAAAGGGAGAAATACTCATAGCCGAACATTTCTCCCCCTGCCTTACGCTTCTTGTTCTTCAGCCTGCAGAGTCTCTTCTTCCTCCGCTGCGGTCACTTCCTGCTCCTTATTTTCTGACTCATTCTGAATCGTCTGGGTATCTGCCGGGGCTGCTGCCGGAATTTCTTCCTGCTCATATACCTCCTGCTCCTCCATGACCTCATCCTCAGCCAGAATCTTGATCTTACCCTGGTTCAATTCCTCTACTGCCAAAGACAAAGGTTTCTTGCCGGTACCGCCCGCCACCAGGGGCTCGTCGCCGCTGATGATCTGCCTGGCTCTCTTGGAAGTGGCCATCACTATGGAATATCTGCTGTTGACAACAGGGGCCTCCCCCTTCTCAACCTCGCTGTTTACTACCTTCATTAAATCGGAATAAGATGGATGTAACATTATTCTGCTCCTTTCGAGAATCCGTTTAATTCTCCTCTGATCTCTTTTATCAATGCTTCCTGTCTGGCCGGGGTGTGATGAGCGTTCTGCACCATGCTGTGAATCTGCCGGACACACTCCTCCAGATTGTCGTTAATGACTATATAATCATAGGCTTCTATGCCTTCTGATTCCTCCACCGCCCGGGCCAGTCTCTTGGCTATGATCTCATGATTCTCCGTGCCTCTGCCCTCCAGCCGCCTTCTGAGCTCTCCCGCACTGGGCGGTGTCACAAAAAGCAGCAGGCAGTCCGGCACAAGCTTTTTGATCTGCAGGGCTCCCTGGATCTCAATCTCCAGAATCACATCTCTGCCATTCTCCAGCTGTTCCTGCACATATTCTCTGGGTGTGCCGTAATAATTCCCGCAGTAACAGGCATATTCCAGCATCTGTCCCTGCTGGATACGCTTCTGAAAAATATCCGTATCCACAAAAAAGTATTCTATACCTTCCCGCTCTCCCTCTCTCGGGGGCCTGGTGGTCATGGACACGGACAACGCATAATTGTCATAGTCCCGGGTCAGTCTCTTCATCAGTGTTCCCTTGCCGGCGCCGGAAAAACCGGAAATTACCGTCAAAATCCCTTTACTCATCTTCATTTCCTCCGCTCTCCGCCCGCGCTCTTCCTGCGATGGTCTCCGGCAGCAAGGCCGACAGCACAAGCCGACTGTTCTCCATGACCAACACGGCCTTGGTTTTACGGCCCTGGGTGGCGTCAATGACGGTGCCTTCCTCCTTGGCCCTCTGCACCAGCCGCTTGATGGGAGCAGACTCCGGGCTGACAATGGCGATAATCTTGCCGGTGTTGACTATGTTGCCAAAACCGATATGAATCAATTTATTCATAAAATATCCTCATTGCTATTCAATGTTCTGGATCTGCTCCCGGACCTTTTCAATCTCCGTCTTGAGCTCAATGGCACAGTTTGAAATCTCCAGGTCATTAGCTTTAGACAGGGTAGTGTTGGCCTCCCGGTTCAGCTCCTGTGCAATGAAATCCAGCTTGCGGCCGATGCTGCCGCCTTCCAGCAGGGTAGCCTTTGTGGTCGCAATATGACTGCGCAGCCGCACCAGCTCCTCATCCACACATACCTTATCCGCAAATATTGTGACCTCCGTCAGCAGCCGGTTCTCGTCCACCTGGGCATCCCCCAGCAAGTCTTTCACTTTGTCCTCCAGCTTCTGCCGGTACTCCTGCACAATCTGCGGAGATCTCTTTGCTATAAAATCCACCAGCTTCAACATGCCGTCCAGCTTCTCTATCAGATCATCCCGCAGATGCTCCCCCTCCACGATACGGGTCTGCAGAAAGCCCTCCGCAGCGCCCCGAATGGCTTTCTGCAGCTCTTTCCACAGTTCCTCTTCGTCCACATTCTGTTCTTCCATGGTAAAGACATCGGGATAACGCGACAGGGCAGACACCCGGATATCATCTTCCAACCCGAAGTCCTCCTGCATCTGCCGGAGATACTTCATGTACTCTGCGGCCAACTCCTTGTTGTAGCGTATGCTGGCATTGTTCTCCGTGTAATCCTCATAGGCTATAAACAGATCCACCTTTCCCCGGGAAATGTAATTCTTCAGTTCCGCGCGAATAGCGGACTCAAAAAAATTCAGCTTCTTGGGCATCTTGATATTTATATCCAGATACCGATGATTCACGGACTTCATCTCCACGGTAAATTTGCGGTTGTTCTCGGTGATCTCACATCTGCCAAAACCTGTCATGCTCTTTATCATCTTTACACCTCATGTCCGCTTTGGCGGACTCCTAATCAGCAGTATAAGCAGAGTGGATGCCCCACTCTTTTCCGGATGGGAAACATCCATACTTCATTTCATTATAATGTAGATTGTCCCGATAGTCAATAGCCGACAAACGAAAACACTTGTCTTTTCCCTGCAATTTGCTATAATAAAATGTACAAACAGATGCGGAACCTGCAAAACTTTACAGCTGGTTCCCTGATATCCATCACCGAACTGTGTGCTGGCGGAACTTATAATAGGAGGGCTAAATATGGCTTTTGACGGTGTAACTATTGCCGCTATCGTAAAAGAACTGAACGATACCTGCCTGGGAGGCAGACTGTATAAAATAGCGCAGCCGGAAAGCGACGAACTGCTGCTGACCATCAAGACCGGAGAAGGCCAGCGGCGTCTGCTCTTGTCCGCGGACGCCTCCCTGCCCCTGGTATATCTGACTGAGCAGAACAAGCCCAGTCCTATGACTGCCCCGGGCTTTTGTATGCTGCTGCGCAAGCACCTGCAGAACGGGCGTATCACCGCCGTCACCCAGCCGGGCCTGGAGCGCATTATCCATATCGATGTGGAGCACCTGGACGAGATGGGGGATCTCTGTCACAAAACCCTGATCGTGGAGATCATGGGAAAGCACAGCAACATCATCTTCTGCAATGAGGAGGGCATGATCCTGGACAGTATCAAACATGTGTCCGGCTTGGTCAGCAGCCTCCGGGAGGTACTGCCCGGAAAGCCTTATTTTGTGGCCCAGACCCAGGACAAGCTGGATCCCCTTAACTGTGATCGGGAACAGTTTATTACATCCGTGGCTTCCCGCCCTGCGGCGCTGCACAAGGCCATTTATCAGAGCTATACCGGCATATCGCCCATATTGGCCCAGGAAGTCTGCCACCGCAGCGGCCTGGACGGGGACACCCCCTCCGCCGCCTTCTCGCCCCAGGAGCTGGAAAAAACCTACCATGTGTTCCGGGAGATGATGGACAGAGTACAGCGCGGCGATTTTGCCCCTGCCATCGCCTACACAGGAAAGCAGCCGACAGAGTATGCCGCCCTGCCCCTGACGCTGTACAGCCGGGGGCAGGACACCCTGCAGCCCTTTGCTTCCGTCTCCGCCTTGCTGGAGCATTACTACGCGGAGAAGAACACCCTGACCCGCATCCGGCAAAAATCCGTGGATCTGCGTCGGATCGTTCAGACTGCCCTGGAGCGCAATGTAAAAAAATATGATTTACAGCTGCAGCAGATCAAGGATACGGAGAAGCGGGACAAATATCGCATCTACGGAGAACTGATCAATACCTACGGCTACAATGTTCCGGAGGGCAGCAAGTCCATGGAGGCCCTGAACTATTATACGAACGAAATGATCACTATCCCTCTGGACCCAGAGAGAACTCCCGCCGAAAACGCCAAGCGGTATTTTGACAAATATGGCAAGTTAAAGCGCACCTATGAGGCCCTTTCCACTCTCACCGAGGAAGTCAAAGCGGAGATCGAGCATCTGGAGTCCATTGGCACCGCCCTGGACATCGCCCTGCAGGAGGAGGATCTGGTGCAGATTCGGGAAGAACTGGCCGCCAGCGGCTACATCCACAAGCGCGGCGGCAAAAAAGCGAAAGTCACCAGCAAACCTTTTCACTATTTGAGCAGTGACGGCTTTCACATGTATGTGGGAAAAAATAATTATCAGAACGACGAACTGACCTTCAAGTTTGCCACTGGAGGCGACTGGTGGTTCCACGCCAAAGGGATGCCCGGTTCCCATGTGGTGGTCAAAAGCGAAGGCGCCGACACCCTGCCTGACCGCACCTTCGAGGAGGCCGCGAAGCTGGCCGCCTACTATTCCAAAGGCCGGGGACAGGAAAAGGTGGAGATTGACTATATACAGAAAAAACACGTGAAAAAACCAAACGGCGCCAAGCCGGGATTTGTGGTATATTATACCAACTACTCCATGATGATAGATGATGATATATCGGGCTTAAAACAGATATAGGAACAATTTCGGCTGCCAGGCCATCATTAAAAGGGACTGATTCTTTCAGCCCCTTTTATCATCTCAATCTTCATAATACCCACCACAGGCAGATATTATACCCGCTCTCACCGCATCAGGTGACATTTCCTGGCCACCTTGACCAACAGATGCCCTTTGGGCATGGAGCGCAGTTCCTCCTCCGTCACCCCTTTAAACAGAATTATCAATGAAAAGTAAACCGCTACGGCCGCGGTGATGGAAGGGAGGGCAGACACTATGATGGATCCGGTCAGCATCAGCAGAATCTCATACAGGACCCGGGCGATGGCTCCCATAAACGCCGAGGCGATGAAAGGGATAACAAATGTATTCATAATCTCCTGTCGATATCCCAATGCCTTATGCATGGACATCTGGTTCAGAACGCACATCAGGCCAGAGTACACAATAGTGGCAATCACCACCGCATAGATGCCTAGGTCAGTGAAACACAAAAGCAAAACCAAAATAGCAGTCTGCAGCAGCAACGCAATGGCTGCGTTGACAATGGGCGTATTTACTCTGCCGATGCCCTGCAATATGGAATTGCTCAAGGTGGACAACGCATAAAAAATTACGGACACAGACAGAGCCATCAGGATTCTTGTGGCCAATTCAATAGTATCCTCGTCCGGGAACAGCAGCCAGGTTATGGGCTTTGCCAAAGCAAAAAGCCCCACCGCCGAGGGGATGGAAATCAACATAATGGTCTTCACCGCCTGGGCCGTCTTATCCCTGGCATCCGCTAACTGCCTGCGCGCTACCAGCTGGGACACTGTGGGAA
>CAMWTF010000073.1 GCA_947177105.1 uncultured Lachnospiraceae bacterium
GTCTGATAGGTGATCTCCGTCAGGGTATTGATCTTGGGGCTTCTGCCCTTGTTCCAGTTCTCAATGATGATAAAGGCAATGCCGAAAATGATCAGCGCCAGCGCCACCACCTCATACCGGTAAAACAGCGCATTCAGCACATCGTCAAACAGCACCCCGATAATCGCCGCAGGTACACAGGAAACCAGAATCTTAAACCACATGGTCATAATATCCATGCGCAGCCAGGGGATGTTTCCGGGGTTCTTCGTCCGGGACCTGGCCGTAAAGGCAAAGGGCCAGAGTTTGTTCCAGAACAGCACTACCACCGCAAGGATGGCCCCCAGCTGAATCACCACATCAAACATGTCAAAAAAATTTTCGCTCATGCCAGTGAAGGGCATTAGTTTCTCCAACAGAATCAGGTGCCCGGTGCTGCTGATGGGCAGCCACTCGGTAATGCCCTCCACAATCCCATAGAGTATCGCTTTCAGTATTTCCAACATTCTTAATTTCCTTTCTGTATATAAGTTCCGCCTGTTCCCTCCAACCGCACAGAGCCAGTGATGGACATTCCACCGCTTGATGGCGTTCAGATGTCCATCACTGCGCTTTCTGGGAACTTGCTGTGTTTATTTGGAATCCTGCGGGTCATACCGAAAACGGATTCAATACTCCGCTTCCACGAACCTGCGCAGCGCCGCCAGGGATCTCTGTACTTTCTCCGTGTCAATACAGTAGGCCATGCGGAAATAGCCCGGTACGCCGAAGGTGTCCGATGGAACCAGCACCAGGTCATACTTCAGCGCTTTCTGGCAGAATATCTTGGCATCCTCCTCCAGGGCCTTGGGGAAGATATAAAAAGTGCCGCCCGGTTTCACCACAGTAAAGCCCAACTCCACCAGGGTGTCATATATCAGCTTCATATTGGTCTCGTAGACGGACAAATCCGCCGTCTGTTCCAGCACCTGGGCCACCGCCAGCTGAATGATGGAGGGCGGGCAGTTGTGGCCGATGCCGCGGGAAATCTGTCCGCACATATTTACCAATGTCTCCGCCTCTGCGCAGGCCGGGTTCACCGCCACATAGCCGATGCGCTCGCCGGGCAGGGACAGGGATTTGGAGAAGGAGTAACACATAAGAGTGTTACTATAATATGCAGACACACAGGGATTTATCACTCCCTCGAACACAATCTCACGGTAGGGTTCATCAGAAATGATAAAGATATCATGTCCATAGTCCTGGGACTTGCGCCGCAGCGTATCCGCCAGCTTCTGTATGGTCTCCGGGGAATACACGATGCCGGAGGGATTGTTGGGTGTGTTGATCAGCACTGCCATGGTCTTTTCACTGATCATCTCCTCAAAAGCCTGAAAATTGATCTGAAAGTCCTCCACCTGGGCAGGCACCACCTTCAGCACCGCTCCCGTCAGGTCAATGTAGGGGTGATACTCCGGGAAAAAGGGAGCGAAGGTCAGTATCTCATCCCCCGGCTCCGTCACACAGCGCACGGCGTGGGCGATGGCCCCCGCAGCGCCGCTGGTCATGAAAATATGTTTTCCCTCATAGGGGATTCCAAAACGCTTTGCCAGAGACGCGGCCACCGCCTCACGGACGGAGGTGATGCCCAGACTGGGACTGTAGCCGTGAAGCTCCATGGGATCCTTCGTCTCCAACAGCCGGATCATCTGCTCCGTAAATTCCCTGGGTGTGGGCACGGAAGGGTTGCCCAGGCTGTAGTCGAACACATTCTCATAGCCAATCTCGGCCCCCCTGGCTGTGGCAAACTCCGACAGCTGCCGGATCACGGACTTTCCTGATAGCATGTCCTTATATTTCTGTACAATCATATTTTTGTCCTCTTTTCTATTAATATATCATATGGCTTTTTCGCAGACAGACGCTTTATCACTCCTCGTCTTCCGCCCAGGCCAGGGCACATCGGACTGCCCGTTTCCAACCTTTTTTCAGCAGCCGCCTCTGTTCCTCTCCCATTCCGGGAACAAATTCCCTGCCCAGCTGCCAGTTCTCCCTGATCTCTTCCAGGTCCTTCCAATAGCCTGTGGCCAGTCCCGCCAGGTAGGCGGCGCCCAGAGCCGTGGTTTCTATGCAGCGGGGACGCTGCACCCGGCTGTCGATGATATCCGCCTGGAACTGCATCAGAAAATCATTGGCGCTGGCGCCGCCGTCCACTTTCAGTCCCTGCAGCGGTCTGCCCAGATCCTGCTCCATAGCCGCCAGCACATCCATGGTCTGATAGGCGATGGATTCCAGCGTAGCCCGGATAAAATGCTCCTGGCTGCAGCCTCTGGTGATGCCCACCACCGTTCCTCTGGCAAACTGGTTCCAATAGGGCGCACCCATACCCGCAAAGGCTGGAACCACGTAGACTCCCGTGGTATCCTCCACCTTGCCCGCGCTCTCCTGGGTGGCGGCGGCGCTGCGCACCAGCCGCATACCGTCCCGCAGCCACTGCACCGCCGCCCCGGCCACGAACACGCTGCCCTCCAGGGCATATTCTACCTGGTCGCTGCAGCCCGCCGCAATGGTGGTCAGCAGTCCCGCCTTGGAGGCGATGGCCTCCCGTCCTGTATGCATCAGCAGAAAACAGCCCGTCCCATATGTGTTTTTCACCTCTCCTGGCGCAAAGCAGCCCTGGCCGAACAGCGCCGCCTGCTGGTCTCCCGCCGCCCCGGCAATGGGAATCTCACCCCCCAGCAGGGATCCGGCAGTATGCCCGAATATGTGGCTGGAGGGATACACCTTTGGCAGCATGCAGGCCGGTATCCCCAGCCTTTCCAATATCTGCCCGTCCCAGCAGAGCCTATGGATATCAAAAAGCATGGTCCGGGAGGCATTGGTGTAGTCCGTGGCATGTACCCTTCCCTTGGTGAGGTTCCAGATCAGCCAGGTGTCTACAGTGCCGAAAAGGATCTCGCCCCGCCGGGCCCTCTCTCTCACTCCTGGCACATGCTCCAGAATCCAGGCGATCTTGGTGGCGCTGAAGTATGCGTCCGGCACCAGCCCCGTACGTTCCCGGATCAGGTTATCGTACCCCTCTGCTTTCAACTGTTCGATCATCTCCGAGGTCCTGCGGCACTGCCAGACGATGGCATTGTACACCGGCTCCCCAGTGGCCCTGTCCCAGCAGATCGTGGTCTCCCTCTGGTTGGTTATGCCGATGGCTGCAATCTCCTCCGCGCCGGCCCCCACCATGGCCATGGCCTCCGTGGCTACCGCCAGCTGGGAGGACCAGATCTCCCGGGGATTATGCTCCACCCAGCCCGGCCGGGGGTAGATCTGCGTAAATTCCTTCTGGGCCATGGAACAGATATTGCCCGCTTTGTCAAACAGGATGCAGCGGGAACTGGTGGTTCCCTGATCCAATGACAGAATGTATTTTTTCATAGTTTCCTCACTCCCGCACAACTGGAGTATGGCCCCAGCCAAATTCCGGCTGTATTCACGCCAACTCCCCTCTGCCCACTTCAGCGTGTACTCAAATTCTTCCCACACTATTGCGTCAATACGTATATGGATTCCTGCCTATCGCAAGACCTCCTACGACAGGCAGGAATCCATATACAAGTCTATAATTTCACATATTCACCGCCGGGTACTTCCACAATGCGCTTGTCCCCCACCACAAGCCAGGCACTGCGGGCCGACGGATTATATACGGCGGCAGAGTCTGCGGAAAATCTCAGGTTCCGCAGCGTCTCCATGTAATCAATGATCTCAATATTGGTGGCATACCAGATATCCTCCCGACCGCCCACGATCCGGCAAAATTCCTCTATACGATCCCAGTTGTCGTTTGCGTCAAACTCATAACTGTGTCCCCACACATACATGAGTTTCAGATACTGTTTTTTAGAGAAATCCACAAACCACTGCGCCATTTCCAACAGTCTGGGATTATTGTGATGGCAGGTGGGATGCCATTCCATGGGGTCTTCGGGCAGTTCAAAGCTCTCCGTCTCCTCCACCACTCGGGCGTAGGCGATGCCCAGCTTGCGGAACAAATCCTTAATCTCTTCATTATAAGAACCGTTGGGATAGGCATGTCCCCGCACCAGACCTCCGGTGATCCGCTCCAGCCCCTCCCGATCCTCCAGGATCTCTTTTGCCACCTGCACCAGCGGACATCTGGCAATGGTGGGATGGGTCATGGTATGAGTGGCAACCTCATGCCCCTGATACAGCTCGGAAATCCGCTCCGGCTTCAGCCGGATATCCATATCCATCAGACCATAATTCAGATTGAAGGTTCCTTTGATCCCGTATCGGTTAAAAATCTCCAGCAGTCTTTCGTCCGCCAGCTTGCCGTCATCGTAGCTCATGGTCAGCGCCTTGGCTTTGCCGCCTGGAAACGCCTGATATACTTTCATGTTTAGTTACCCCTTTCCTAAAATACATTATATAAAATCTCTGTCAGGCTCATGTCCTGCCCTAATCCGATAATGCTTACCCCTATGTCCTTCACACCTCCCGCTCCAAAAGCACATACTCATAATTGGTCCGGGATCCCGTATTATCTTTACTGCCGCCTCCGGTGCGGGTCAGGGCGCCCATGGACGGAACCTGCTGGAGCGTCAGCTCATGGCGAATTGTCTCGGCAAATATTTTTACAAGTTCCTGGTGCTTTGGATCCACGCCCATGTGCAGCATCACATAACTTTGCGGCTTCTTTCGCCGGATGCGGAGCGCGGGCAGCTGCCAGGGACGTATCCTGCCGCAGATGGCATTGCCAAAGTTCGGGACAGAGATAAAGCACCCCACTGCCTCCCCATGAAAATAGGCCATCTTTACCATACTGTAATTCAATATGTGCCTCAAATATTTAAACTGTTTCCTAAACTCCGCCTCCGTAATCCTCTTGTAAGCGGGGAAACTGCTGTACAGTTCGCTCAGCAGGCCGTATGCCTCCTTCAAAGTCTTTCGAAAATCCCTGGCCTTGGGACTTACAATTTCATATCCCTCACTCTGCTTCTGCGCCAGTCTGTCCATATATTTATCGCTGCCCTCATCGTTTTTCACCACTCTGTAGCGCTTGGAGGCATACTGCTCGCATACCTGAAAACCGTTCTCCTCCCAGAGCCTTTGGTAGTACTCTTTGTTGTAAGGCTCCCCTGTGTGGGGACCCCGGAACTGATTGGACTTAAGCCTGTACTTGATCCAGAAAGAACAGTCCACCGGACCGACTATGCCCTTTAAACCCATATCCCGCACTAGGCCAAACGCCGTATGAAACAATAGCCCCGCAGCGGCGCTGTTATCTTTACTTTCAAAATATCCCAGGAAGGCAAATTCATCCTCCGGGTATACTGTAATAATTCCCCGGCTTACCACCTTCTCATCTTCATACACCAGTATGGGAGTGATCGTAAAATAGTGGCTTAGAATATGGGTACCCTTCAGGATTGCCCTCTCCTCCTTTTCATTCTGCATCAATTCCTCTTTGACATAAATCCGTCCCGGCAAAGCCAGAAAATCCTGGATATGTTCTTCGCTTCGAGGTCCAAAAATCACTGCCCGCATACCCATTTTATATATCCTCCTTCTGCCCAAATATATATGGCTCTTCCCTGTCCAAAATCGTAATCCGATTAATATCCTTTATCTTTTATGGTTACATTCTAGCATAAATGTTCAAAAAATACAATGGTTTTTTGCCCATGGGACACGCAGGCCGGGGAGATGCGCCGGAAGAACAGTCCTATGGCCTCACATCTTACCATTAGCGGCACTTTATTCCCCGCCAACGTGCATCTTCTGCAATTGTAGAGAACTACGATTTATTGTATAATGCCTATAACAAGCAAAACACACCGCTGCGGGCTGAAGACTTCGCAGCCACCATTTACAAGGGAGAAAGGAAAATATCTATGATGAATGATTCCCGGCGCAACAGACACAACGGATTCCAGACCATGGGCCCTGACGGAAACTGGCAGAAAAGCGGAGGCGCACCGAAAGCCCGGCGGTCCACCGGCAAAATCCTGGGCATCTTAGCCCTGGTGGCCGCGGTACTGATATTGATATTCGGAGCCACCTACCAGATTCGCGAGCAGGAGCAGGCGGTGCTGATCACCCTGGGACAGGCTCAGGCAGTCACCGAACCGGGATTACATTTCAAGATCCCCTTTGTTCAGAGAGTGCGCAAGGTCAACACCACGATACAAGGCTTTTCCATCGGTTATGACAGCAGTTACAATGCCTCCGGCGCAGACGAGTCCCTAATGATCACCTCGGATTACAACTTTGTGAACGTGGACTTTTTCGTAGAATACCGCTACTCCGATCCCGTCAAGGCAGTGTATGCTTCCCGGGATCCGGTAAACATCCTGAAAAATGTGTCCCAGAGCTGCATCCGAACCGTGATCAGCAGCTACACCGTGGATGATGTGCTGACCACCGGCAAGAATGAAATCCAGGCCGCCATCAAATCCATGATTGTGGAGCAGCTGGATCAGCAGGATTTGGGAATACAGCTGGTCAACATCACCATACAGGATTCCGAGCCTCCCACCGTGGAAGTCATGGAGGCATTCAAGGCGGTGGAGACCGCCAAGCAGGGCAAGGAGACCGCGCTGAACAACGCCAACAAATACCGAAACGAACAGCTTCCCAAGGCTCAGGCCAAGGTGGACGGCATCATCAAGGATGCGGAGGCCCAGAAGACCGAGCGTATCAACGAGGCGACTGCCCAGGTGGCCCGCTTCAACGCCATGTATGAAGAATATATCAAGAATCCCACCGTCACCAGACAGCGGATGTTTTTCGAGGCCATGGAGGAGGTACTGCCGGGGTTAAAAGTCATTATCGAAAGTCCCAGCGGAGACATGCAGACTATCTATCCCATTGACTCCTTTACCAATCCCGGTCAGAGCGGCAGCGCCGCCGGGGACATAACTACACGGGACGCCGCCACACAGAATATTGACCTGCCCGCCACTGAATAGGAACGCCATACGCAGAAAGGAAAATTATGAAAACAGCCAAAAGAGCAATTATTATCTTCATCGCATTGGCCCTGCTGTTTACAGGCGCCAGCAGCCTGGTAATTACCAACGAAAATGAGTACAGTCTGATCCGCCAGTTCGGCAGAATTGACCATGTAGTGGATCACGCAGGAGTCACTTTCAAAATCCCCTTTATACAGAGCGTGGACACCCTGCCCAAGGAAACCCTGCTGTACGATCTGTCCTCCTCCGATGTAATCACCAGTGATAAAAAGACCATGATCTGCAACAGCTATATCCTGTGGCATATCACAGACCCCCAGCTGTTTGCCCAGACTCTGAACTCCTCCATCACCAATGCGGAGGGACGTCTGGACACGGTGGTATACAACTCTACCAAGAACGTTATCTCCAGCACCACTCAGGATGAGGTCATCTCCGGCCGCAACGGTACGCTCTCCGATGCCATCATCGCCAACATCGGCAACACGCTGGATCAATACGGCATAGAGCTTCTGTCCTTTGAGATCAAGCAGCTGGATCTGCCCAGCGATAACAAATCCGCCGTGTATGAGCGCATGATCTCCGAGCGCGACAACATCGCCGCCACCTATACGGCGGAGGGCAGTTCCGAGGCCCAGATCATCCGCAACACCACAGACAAGGAAGTGACCGTGATGCTGTCCGAGGCAGAAAAGGAAGCCGAAATCCTGATTGCGGAGGGTGAAGCCGAATACATGCGGATACTTTCCGAAGCCTATGGGGACGAGTCCAAAGCCGAGTTCTACTCCTTTGTGCGCAGCTTAGATGCCCTGAAGGCATCCATGACCGGCGGCAACAAGACCGTGATACTGTCCCCGGACTCCCCCATTGCGGAGATCTTCTACGGAAGATAGAGAATAGGAGAAATCATAGCAAAACAGCCCAGGCAAACATACGCCTGGGCTCTGCTCTTCTACATTAGAATTACGTGGAAATAAATACCTAAACCATTACTCCACATCCTGCAGGGCGTCAAATCCCTCTTCTCCCGTGCGGACTTTCACCACACGCTCCACGCCGTAGACAAAGATCTTGCCATCGCCGATATGACCGGTATACAGGGCTTTCTTAGCCGCCTCCACCACGTCACTCACAGGGATCTTGCTCACCACTACCTCCACCTTGATCTTGGGCAGCAGCGTTGCGTCCATCTCTACGCCGCGGTATTTTTCACCGGCGCCTTTCTGGACGCCGCAGCCCATCACATTGGTTACGGTCATGCCTGTAACGCCCAGATCATTCATGGCCTTTCTCAGGGCATCATACCGGGTCATCTTGGCAATCACCACCACCTTGTGAATGCCAGTGCTTACTGCCGCGGAGGCATCCACCACAGGGACGGCGGCATTCTTCTGGGCCTCGGAGGCCGACACATAATCGTCATTGCCCAGATCCGTGTTCTCATTGACACTCATGTTCATGGTGTTGGAGATATCCATGATGGCAAATCCCGCATAGGCGGAAGCAAGGCCATGCTCCTTGGCATCCAGACCCACAATCTCTTCTTCCTCCGTAACCCGCAGGCCAAAGATGGCCCTGATAACCAGGAACACGATGGTCATGGTCACCGCCGTCCAGGCTGCCACGGACACAAAGCCCACCAGCTGCAAGCCCAGCAATTTGAAGCCGCCGCCGTAGAACAGGCCCACCAACTCATTGCCCGCCCCGTCCGCAATACTGTAACCGGGTGCCGTATTGGTAGCAAACAGTCCGGTGGCGACAGTGCCCCATATACCGTTCATCATATGCACCGCCACAGCGCCCACGGGATCGTCAATATGTAATTTATAGTCCAGCAACCATACGCCGAATACCACCAACACACCAGCCACCGCACCAATGACAATGGCGCCGAATGCGTCTGTCACGTCACAGGGAGCCGTGATAGCCACCAGGCCAGCCAGGGAGGCGTTCAGACACATGGAAACATCAGGCTTGCCGTATTTGATCCAGGTAAAAATCATGCATACCACTGTGGCGATGGCAGGAGCGATAGTGGTAGTCACAAAGATGGAACCTAACTGTTCCACGGAAGTGGCCGCCGCGCCGTTAAAGCCGTACCAGCCCAGCCAGAGGATGAACACTCCCAGAGCGCCCATGGCCAGAGTGGGGCCGGGGAAAGCGTTTACCTTGGGAACTTTTC
>CAMWTF010000074.1 GCA_947177105.1 uncultured Lachnospiraceae bacterium
TACTCATTGTCTCGTCACTCTCCGCATTCCGCAGCCCCAATCCATATATAGCATCTGTTTCCAGTCCGTTTTTCCATGATCCCGCCGCACATGCCTAAACGTCCGCCTTGTTTCCACTTCGCGCAAAAAGCGCCGACGGGGCCATCATGGCGGCGCCGGCGCATATCTGCCTTTCCAGAAATCTCTATGACACGATATCGCTGTCGTCAAATATATCTCCGCACTCCGGGCAGAATTTGGGCGGGTGTGCAGGCTCTTCCGGCTCCCAGCCGCACTTATCGCATCTGTAAAGGGATGCGCCCACAGGCTTTTTGCCGCCGCACTCCGTACAGAACTTGCCCTGGTTCACAGCGCCGCATCCACAGGTCCAGCCTGCGTTCTCCGGCTTCTTACCGCCGCACTCCTCACAGAACTTGCCCATATTATCCTTCTTGCCGCAGCTGCAGGTCCAGCCCAGAACCGGTGCCTGCATATGGGAAACTGCCTGCTGCACGGGCTGCGGCGGAGTCTGTTGCTGCGGGGCCTGCTGGGCAGCTTGTTGCTGGGCCGCCTGCTGCTGGGCCCCCATGGCGTACAGCGCATTGGCATCAAATCCTCCTGCCTGATTTGCCATGTTCATGCCCGCAAATGCCATCATAGGCCCGGTGGCCGTGTTGGACGCCGCCGCCTTCATGGCCTCCGCCTGGGCTCCTACCAGGGTGGCTGCCGCCATATTGGCATTGCGCATCACGGCAGTCTTCTGCAATTCCTTGATCATCTTCTCGTCATCGTCCGGAATCTTCACGCTGTTGAAGCCGATGGACACGATCTCGATTCCCCGCAGATTGCTCCACTTCTCACTGAGCACCTCGTTCAGAGCGTCAGCCATTTTCTCCGTGTTGCCTGCCAGCTCATAATAACGGATGCCCTGGGCTGAAATCTTGGCCAGCGCAGGCTGCAGCGCCGTCAGAAGCTCGGTCTTTAAAGTGGCCAGCAGCTGGGACTTGTCATAGTCGCGGGTAACATTGCCGCACACATTCTTATAGAACAGCAGGGGATCGATGATCTTGAAGGAATACTGGCCGTTGCACTTCACGGTGGTGTCCACATCCAATCCGATATTGTTGTCCACTATGCGGAAGGGAATGGGGCTGGCGGTTCCAAACAGATTGCCCATGATCTCCTTGATGTTAAAGTAATACACCCTCTGGTCCTTGCCGGTACTGCCGCCAAAGGTGAAACGCTTGCCTATATTCTGAAAAGTATTCTTCACGTTGTCGTTCAAGTTGCCGTATAACAGGCTGGGCTCGGTGGAGGCGTCATACACGAACTCTCCCGCATCCGCACAGAACTCCACAATCTCCCCCTGATCCACAATGATCATGCACTGTCCCTCGTTGACAGCGATGATAGAACCGTTGGTGATAATATTGTCCACGCCCTTGTTGCCGTTCTTGCCGGTCACGCGAATCCTGCCCTTGGTCACCAGCACTTCATTTGGCATGGCATCACAATAAAAATATTCCCTCCACTGATCTGCCAGCATACCGTTAATCGTGTCTTTTGCCGCTTGAATCAAACCCATTATGTAGTTCCTCCTTATTTAAAGTCCCGTAACCGCCGCACAGAAAAAATGTCCGCAGCGCGGGCGGTTACTGATTTTTGGTTCACGGATAAAAACTATTTTTATTTTAGCAGATTTTATCCGAATCCTCAACCGCTTTGTACAACATTTTCCGTGAAATATTTTTCTTTACAAAACAGTGGGAATCCGATACACTAAAATCAGTTTGTTTTACCGCTACCGTTAGTATATATCAGTGAGGACAAAAACACCATGAGCAAAAAAGCCACAAAAGCAGCAGATAACATGTATTATCTCGCACGTTGCGAGGCCGCCGAAAACAATGACGACTTTTCCAGCCGTGAGAAGGCTGCCGAGATCATAGGCATTGACCGCACCCGCCTGGCGAGAATCGAGCTTAACACCATCGCCCCTTACCCCGAGGAGGTCAAAGCCATGGCGGAAGCCTACAACACACCGGAGTTGTGCAACTCCTACTGTGCCAAAGAATGTCCCATCGGCAGAGGCAGCGTCCAGGAGGTTACCATCGACGATTTTGACCGGCTGGCGCTTAAAGTACTGGGCTCCCTGAAGGATATAGACGGGCTGCGGGCCTCCCTGATCGCCATATCCGAGGACGGATATATCGACGAAACCGAGAGACCCGCATTCCAGCATATATTGGATTCCCTGGAAAAAATCAGCACCAACGCCACGGCGCTGCGGCTCTGGGCCGAGAAAAACATTCGGCTGAAATAGGCGTCATTTCTTCGCCGCCGTCTCCGCAAAGGCCGTGTTTACCAGGTCCTCATAGGGCACCCGCTCTGAGAGCACCTTGGAGTCCTCCAGAATGTTCTGCAGCAGATCAAAGGACTCCTTTTCAAAAACCAGGTTATCCTTCCAGGTGTCCTGATCATAATATCTGGCCACGATGGTCACCAGAGCCTGCTTGTCGGTCTCGGCAAACTGGGGGGCGATCACATCGGCGATCTCCTCCGGGCTATGGGACTGCACGTAGTCCATGCCCTTTTGCAGGGCATTGGTGAATGCCTGGATCACATTGCCGTTCTTTTCAATATAGCTCTTTTTGGCGCTGAAAGCAGTGTATGGCACATAGCCGGAATCCTCTCCCAGAGAAGCCACCACATAGCCGTCCCCCTTCTGCTCCAGCAGGGTGGCGTGGGGCTCAAACTCCACGGTGAAATCTGCGTCTCCGCCAGAGAAGGCCGCCGCGGTGGAACCGAAATCAATACTCTGATCGATCCTAAGATCCGTTGCCGGGTCAATGTTGTTTTTCCGCAGAATGTATTCAAACACCATCTGCGGCATACCGCCGGCTCTGCCGCCAAGCACATCCTGACCTTTAAGCATATCCCAATTAAATTCATCAATAGGTTCCCTGGACACCAGGAAATTTCCCGCCCGCTGGGTCAGCTGGGCAAAATTTACCACGTAGTCGTCCGTACCGCCTGCATAGGTGTAGATGGTGGACTCACTGCCCATAAATCCGATATCCGCCTCTCCGGTCAGCACAGCCGTCATGGTCTTATCTGCGCCAAAGCCGGTGACCAGTGTCACATCCAGCCCCTCCTCCTTAAAGTATCCCTCCTCGATGGCCACATACATAGGCGCATAGAATATGGAATGCGCCACCTCATTTAGAGTGACCGGCGTCGTCTTTCCGTCACCGCCCGCCTCCGTCCCGGTATTGCCGCAGCCCGTGAACAGCCCTACGGCCATCATGGCCGTCAGCAGCAGCGATACCCCTTTTCTTCCTTTTCCCATAGGCTCTCAAATCCTCCCTTTTCCAATTGGCTGATGCTCTATGTTATGTTTGGGAAGAGAGAAAAGTGACATTTTCTTTACATAACCTAAAAAAACATGGCCCCTGAAAGCTCAGAGCCACGTTTTCTTATCTGTTCTATCTCTATACCTCCATCCATTTTTCAAATTCCGATATGGGCACCGGCTTTGAAAACACATATCCCTGAGCCTTGTCATAGCCGTAGTCCCTCAAAAATTCCACCTGCTGCCGGGTCTCCACGCCCTCAAAAATGATATCTTTCCCCGCAGCCCGCACCAACTGGCCGATCCGGTTGATATACTGCTGTTCCTGATCTGTCTCGTAATGGTCGATAAAACTCTTGTCAACCTTGACAATATCCACATTGGCGTCAATCAGCATTCCCAGAGAGGAATAACCGATGCCAAAGTCATCCATGGCAATCTTCAACCCGTTTTCCCTCAGCTGCGTCATCTGCTGCACCATGCCCATGGGATTGCCGGAGATACAACTCTCCGTCACCTCAATCTCAATGTACTCCGGCTCCACCTCATACTCCTTCAGCATCGCTAAAACCTTGTCTCCAAAATGCTGATCCCGAAAATGTACCCGTGAAAAGTTCACGGAGATGGGAAGCAGGCTCCTGCCCTCCGCCTTCCAGCGCTTTAAGCTGTCCAAAACCTGACGGAACACACAGAAATCCACATTTACAATATACCCCACTTCCTCCAGCACGGGAATGAACTGATCCGGATATTTTAAACTGCCGTCCGCATTGTGCCACCTGACCAGGGCCTCCGCTCCTATCACTTCCCCTGTCCGCATGGAGAACTTTGGCTGCAGGTAAGCCTCCACAGCCCCCTTGTCTATGGCATCGTGTATACTGGCCACCACATTGATCTTCTCCGCTCTGGTCTGCCGCAGACGCTCCGTATACACCATAACATGATTCAGATAGTCTTCCTTGATAGTCTTTCTGGCATGGTTGGCGGCATCGATCATCGTGAAGACCTCCGCCTCAGGATTATCTATGTAATATAGACCCGCCCGCACCTGCAAGTCCCCCATGGGGTACCTGTGCAGCAGATAGTCCGAAAAGCGACTTACGGATTGACGGATTTCTTCCTCTATAGCCTCCTGGCTTTCCCCCGTCACCAGGACCACAAACCGATCCGCATACACCCTGCCGCAGATACAGCGCTTTGCATTCATATAGCGCAGCCATCTTGCCATGTCTTTCAGCAGCTGGTTACCCTCGCTATAGCCGAAGTTTTCGTTCAGATAGGCAAAATTACTGACATCCATATAGACCATAGCGTAGGTGAGACTAGTGTCACACTGATACAGAGCGCGGCGTACTTCCTTCTGAAAAGCGCCATAGTGGTACAGGCCCGTCAGTTCGTCCCGTCTCAGAGTCTCAATATGCTCCTGGTTCTGGCGGTTCTGGAACCGCAGCGCCACAAAGGAACTGATAACCTTGCCCAGCTGGATCAGCGTATTCATTTCCCTGTCCGAAATCTGCTCTATGGTCCGCTGCCTGCTGCAGGTCACATAGCCGATGGAACGCCCGTTGCTATACAGCAGCAGATTGATAAAACTGCCAATCCCCTTTTCATGGAAAAATGCCAGATCCCGCGCCGAATAACCTCCCTTTTCCACATCACAGGTCAGATTGATGCCATCCTTGTCAAAGCCGGAAAAGAAATCATCCCAGTCGTCAAGGGTGCGGATCTCCTCCGGATTGGCCACCACACCTTCACTGCGCCGCCATCTGTTGGATACCATGGTACTGTTGTCCTGAATAAATTCTGATATCAGCACCTCGTCATAGTCAAAATGCCAGCCCACCTGTTTAGCCAACATGTCCAGACTGCTGTCCAGATCCGTGGTATTTGATAACAGGCTCACGGCAAAGGCGATAAAATTGCCGTCATACTGCAAACGACTCTCTTCAACCGTCTTTTCCGCCATCAGACTCTCATCCGCCCACACTGCCTCGTTCGCCAGGCTCTCTCCATACACTACAAAAGGCATCCGGCACCGCAAGCCATATGCCACCGCTTTGCCGGCGCAGATCACAATCCGCTCCAGATCCCTTTCCTGCGCAGGCACATGATAGATACCTATAGTCACCCTGCACCGCAGCTTCTCCCTGCGGCCAAAATAACGGTTCTGCAGCTTCTCCTGCACCAGACGGGCGTGGTTCTCCACCACTTTGTCGTCCTCCTCCTGTACAAATGCCATCATGGCATCCTTGCCCAGCCGACAGAGCACCGCCTTGTCCTGCAATTGAAAACAGCGCCGCCACAGCACCGCCTGGGTCTCCAGCACCGCCATCGAAAAAGCAAAGCCATATTCATCTGTCAACTGTGAAATATTGCCGATATGCAGCATGATCACATGATAAACGCCCTGAGGGGCTTTCCGCACCAGCTCGTTAATCTGTTCTTTGGCGGCAGAAAAAGTACAGAGGGCTGTCAGTGTATCCAGATCCTCCTTGATCCCATCCTGTCTGTTTCCCAGACCTATTCTTTTGTCTTCTAGTCTTTTATCGCTCATCATTCTCTCCATTATCCGCCTTCAGAGAATAATTTTACCTGACCTTCATTATACGCTCAGACTCGTAAATTTGTCAACTAACGGGGTTTGTTCTACTGTTTTTTTGTACACAACGCACAATAATTTTGTATGTATTAGTGCGCTTTGCCCACAGCGTCATGAATCCAGCGTCCGCTCAAAAAACGCAGGGTAAATATCACGCTCCGCAAAGCCCAATCGGCAAACATTCCGTACCACACTGCCATGGGGCCCATGTGGCAGGCTTTCACCAGAAAAACACACAGAGCCACCCGCATACACCACATGGTCACAGTGGAGGTAATCATGGTAAATTTTACATCTCCCGCCGCCCGCAGTCCATATGCCGGGATAAAGGAAAAGGCCCACAGCAGCGGCTTGGCGATGGTGATGGCGACCACCATCCGAAAGCACATGGCCGCGCTCTGCGGTTCCATCCCCGCCAGATACAGCACCGGTCTGGTGATTGCCAGCACCAGCAGGCAGGAAACCAAAATGCCCAGCATTCCTATGAAAGTACATTTTACCACATAGTATTTGGCCTCTTCTCTCCTGCCTGCGCCGATGGCCTGACCCACCAGAGTCATCAGGCAGATGCCCGTGCCCACGCCAAATATGCCGTTGACCATCTCCATGATATTGGTCATGGCCTGGGCTGCGATGGCAACCGTGCCCATAGCGGATACTGTGGACTGGATGGCCAGCTTTCCGAACTGAAACATACCATTCTCCACGCCGGAGGGGATGCCGATGGCCAGAATCTTCCAGATCATCGGCATGTCAGGCCGGATTTTCAGGTAGTGGTTCACCACTATGGGCTGAGAGGGCCTGCGCAGAAAAACCAGCACCAGTATAGCACAGAAAGCCCTGGATGCTAAAGTTGACAGCGCCGCCCCCACAACCCCCATCTGAAAGCCGAATATCAAGATGGCATTGCCGCCCACATTGAGGAGATTGGAGAACACAGATATCTTCATGGGAAAACGGGAATTTCCTCCTGCCCGAAAAAAAGCAGCTCCCGCATTGAACAGCGCCAAAAAAGGGTAGGAAACCACGGACAGCAGAAAGTACTTTTCCGCATTCGCCATGACTCCCGGCTCGATCCGGCCAAACACCAGCTGAAGCAAGGGTCTGCGCAGGCACAGCCCCAACAGCATGACGCTGGTGGAGATAACAAACACGGTCAATATCACCTGTCTCGCCGCCCGGTTACAGCCCTCCCGATCCCTGCCCCCCAGATACTGAGAGCAGATGATGGACGCCCCCGCCGCCATGGCGGAAAAAATCTGAATCACCAGATTGTTTATGGAGTCCACCAGGGAAACGGCAGAGATGGCTTCGCTTCCCACATTGCTGACCATCATGGTGTCCACCATGCCCATCAGGGAATTCAGCAGCTGCTCCACCACAATGGGAATAAGCAGCGCCACCAATGCCCTGGCAGGATACAGCATATTCTCCTTATCAATTTGACTGCTGTCGTACAGACGGCTTCTAAGCCCCGCAGCATGCACAAAATCACTTCCTTTGTCTGTTCTTCTGATACTTTGTGTGACATTCCATAAAAAATGTGGTAAACTCTTCTTGACCTCACCCTTTAGAGGCGTCACGCAGCAACTTTTAATATAGGAGGCATTATTATGGCTGGCACTGTCACGCATCTGGTCATCGCAGACCAGTTGTTGCAACCCTTACAAATCAAACACCCTGCCCTGTTCTACTGTGGCAACCTGGCCCCGGACGCCATCATGGCCCGGAAGGATTACCAGAGGGAAATGAAGAGGCACACCCACTTTAAGGACAATATCCCTCTTAGGGATCTGCATCTGCCGGAGTGTTACCAGGTATACCGCCACGCTTTCCAGACATTTGCGGAACACTTCCTGCGGCCCGGCAGCCCGGATTATGAACTGTACCTGGGCTATGTGACCCATATGCTGGCGGACGAGGTCTTTATCCTGACTGTGCGGGATGCCCATGTGAAAAAACTGACCGCCGCGGGCAGAGATCCCGATGATCTGGAATACTTTGCCGCCTTCGGCCGGGATGTGGATCTAAACGACTGGCGGCTGGTGCGGGAATATGCCTTCAGGCACCCCATGCCCGACATCCTGCTGACAGAGCAGGACTATGAGATCCCAGGCTATATCACCTGTGAAGAGCTGCAAAACAGTAAAGCCTTCATTATCCAGAAGAATTTTCTGACAGTCCATGAGGCATGCGCTCCCTCTGTCTTTTCCTATGAGGAAAACCAGACATTCATACAAAGCGCCATCAGCTACATCCAGAAGGCGATCAGGGACTGCACCTGATAGTACAGAGCCGGATTGGCGCTCCTTATGGCATCCTCGCTGTGGGCAAAGATCCGTAAAAAGGCAGACAGGAGCGTCACGGCGCAGGCTGCCACCGCAAGCCTTTGCAGGAAACGGCAATCATGCCCTCCCCTCTCCAGCCAGTCATATTGTGCCAGTATCACAAATATGCTGGCAATCATGCCAATCCACACAAAGTCCCCGAAATACCGGGTCAAAAGTCCCGCCAGCTGGGTGTCTGCCACCGCCAACGCCACCATCAGCAGCTGAAAGAGCCAGACCAGGCGATAACATCTGTCGTCCTTAAAGTATTCTTTTTTTGTCATCCCATAAAAACCAAAACACAGCACCGGGAACAGCCACAGCACACCGCCCACCATCATCTCCGACAGGGTCAGCCCCTGGTAGGCAGTCTCCGCCCGGAAATCCTGCAGAAACGGAAATACAGCGCTGATTCTGGGCGGCTGCAGCAGATAGGAGAATATCCCCAGACCGCATCTCCCCCAGACCCAGCCCCTGTGCGTCATGTCGTTGGTGGTCAGATTGTAGCTGGCGCCAAAATCCCATACAGAGCCAAAGCGGACGGCATTGTACCACATGATCCCCGCTGCCACCGCCGCCAGGGGCAGACATAAGGCCAGGGTCTGTGCCGGGCTTTTTTTGCTAAACAGTTTCCTTTCCCGAATCGCCTCTCTGCCAAACAGCACCGGTCCCGCCGCCAGCGCCAGCAGCAGCTGGGGCCTGCACCCGGCAATCAGCGCAAGGCAAAGGGACCCCGCCCCCAGCCGCCAGACCCTATACTCCCCCTGGCGCTTGGCGGAAATCCAGAAAGCCCGCCCCCATACGCCGCAGGCAATTCCTGCCAAAGTCGGCGCCAGGGACA
>CAMWTF010000075.1 GCA_947177105.1 uncultured Lachnospiraceae bacterium
GGGGGCGGGTGCGCCCCGGTCAGGAGGAACTGGCCCAGGTGCAGGAGAGGGGAAGTCTGCCCGGCGGCGGACTGCCTCGGGACGCGAAGCAGCTTCACACCCTGCTGATGACCGAGGGAGATCTGGCGGCGGGAGAGGTGGAGATTCCCGTGGAATGGCTGGAAAAGCTGGCCGGGGAGGAACGCGCCCTGTATCTGGAGCAGGGACTTTGGATTGCCATGGAGCAGCGGGAGATGTATGAGGAGGCCCTTGCGTCCGCCGGGAGCGGCGCGGCGGCGGATATTGTCCGACGGATGCTGCGCTACCGGGGCGGGGCCACGGCACAGCAGGTGGCAATGCGCTATGGATGGACGGAAAAAGAAGCCGGACTGGTGCTGGAGGAACTGGTGCGCAGAGAGGAAGTGGTGGCCCAGGAAGAATTACGATGGGGGGATGAGGGCATGTTCCTGGAAAAATCCCGGCGCAGAGAGGAACTTGAACGCCGGGTAACTGTATATTATCATGCCCAGCTGTATAGGCGGGCCAGAATCCGCACCCTGAAAAACCGCAGGGAGGAAATATCCACCTGCCTGCCGGAAAACTATGCGGCGCTGCTGCTGTCCCGCATCCAGCGCTCCGCCCCGGCGCAGGAGGCCCTGCGGGAGACCATAAAAGCTTTTTCGGGTACGGCCCTGCCCGCGGCTGTCTGGGAGGAATTGATTCTGCCTGCCAGGGTGCAGGGATATCGGGAGGGGCATTTGGACGCCTTTCTCGCCCAAGGAGAATATTTTTGGCATATGGAGGGCGGCAGTAGACTGATGTTTGACGCCTCGGAGGAAATCGACTGGGATCAGGAAGCGGAAATACCCTGGGAGGAACTGACTGACAAAGAGAGACGGGTGGCGGAGTCATTGGCCCGGCGGGGCGCCAGTTTTCCCCAGGCTCTTGGCCATGTGCTGGATGGGGAATCCCCCCACGACACCCTGCTGTCTCTGTTGGAAAAGGGACTGGTATGCGCCGACAGCTTTGTGCCGGTACGGCAGTGGCTGAATAGGGAAAAAACACAAAAGGCGGCGGCCCGGCAGCGGGTGGGCGCCCGGGTAAAGGTGCTGCAGGCAGGGAGGTTTGCCCTGGTGAGACCTCTGCGCTTGCTTTCGATCCAAGAGCAGATGGAGAGATGCTTTGACCGTTATCTGATTCTGTGCCGGGAGACCGCCGCCGCATGGGGGCTGTCCTGGCCGGAGGCATTGAAACTCCTGAGGATATGGGAGTACACGGGGCAAGTGCGCAGAGGTTATTTTGTGAGAGGGCTTTCGGGGGCGCAGTTCCTTCGCAGGCAGGACTTCGAGAGCGTCACGGCCCGGCTGATGCATCCCCAGGCGGAACTTGTCTGGCTAAGCGGCGCCGATCCCATGCAGCCCTGGGGCAAATTGCTGGCCCATGAGCCGGAGCGGAGTTTTATCAATGTGCCGGGGACGACGGTGGCCTTCAGAGACGGTCTGCCTGTGGCGGTTTTTGAGAGACAGGGCAAGGTGCTGCGTCTGCTTGGGGCGGACAAGGGGCAGGGGGAGGCTCTGCATGAAGTCCTTGCCCTGTTTGCGGAGGAATTTCGCCGTGGCAGGATTTTCCCAGGCAAGAAGCGCATTTCCGTAAAGGAGTATCCAAGCCAGGCCGCGGAGGGGTTGGCGGCGGCTGGTTTTTTGCATGAGATACAGGATTATGTGCTGTATCGGTAGAAAGATATTTAAACGAAATGACAGGCTTTTGAGAGACTGCCAACTTCGAAGTATTTTCGTGAACTCACGAAGATGGTTCGGCAGGCCAGCGGTAAGTATGGAGGATATAGAAAATGAATGATCGTGCTAAAGGAAAGATGCTTCTGACAATTATTATGGGTGGGATATTGATTCTCACATCCTGCGGCCTGCAGGAGAGAGGGGGTACACACAATTCGGCGGAAATCGGGAAAACAACGGAATATGCGCAGGAGAGCCAAAGTTTATATGATTTCCTTGGAAGGCCCATCCCCACCGACATGATAGAAGATACACAGACTGAAGATGGAGAAGCAGCAGAAGCCTCATCTGAAATGGCAGAGGCAACATCTGAGACAGCAGAAGCAGCAATCCAAATTCTGGCGGATCTTGATATGCCCCCATTGTATGTGGCCTTTTTGCGCGGCGAAATCAGCGTACCTAATCCGTTCGTGCCCGACTCCGAACTGGGTTTCTATGATGACAGGGAATACGCCCAAGTGGAACATGTATTTGAGAATGCCGCAAAGAGTTTTTCGCTGGTGGATGTAAACAGGGATGGTGTTTCGGAGCTTATTTTCAGGATATACAGTTCACCGGATGAACTGATGTATATATTGGGGATTCAAGGAGATGGGCTGGCCTGTTATGACGTACAGGAAACCCATACGCCCCATATGGCCTTTCAGATATATGACAACGGCATTGTCAAGTGGGGACAGAATTACGACGGCAAAGAGAAAATATATTATTCTTATGACGATGACGGAAACCTCTATGAATTGATCCACTTTGTCCGCGAGGAGACGGATCCCGGCGCTGGCCTGTATTATGACTGGTATTATAGGGACGGAGATGAAAACGCTAAATGCGCTTTGCGGAGTAATGAGGAATATGAAGCGCTGATATCCTCCTATGAGGGAGGTGAGCTGGAATGGTTTTCCTGTGATTCTTTTGCGGACATACCCGTGGAATGAAGGCACATCCATAAAATTTATGATTGACTCTTTGTAGTTTTATAGATATAATAGAACTACAAAGAGTCAATCAATCACACATATGTGTCCAAGGGGATGAGATTTTTTTGGAAAACATTCCAGCCAGCGTTCTAATTTAATATAAGGAGAGATTATGCGAACCCACATTTCAATTTCAGAATCGGAATGGGCGGTGATGAAAACCATCTGGAATGAGCCGCCCAGGACGCTGCAAGATGTATTAAGCAGTCTGAAGCATACGGACTGGAGCACCACAACCATCCAGACCTATCTGGCCCGGCTTGTGAAAAAAGGCGCGTTGACAACACAGCGGCAGGGCAAGGGGTATCTGTATTATCCGGCGGTGTCAGAGGAGGACTGTCGGCTTGCGGAGAGCAGGAACTTTTTGAACCGCGTTTATAACGGTTCTCTCTCACAAATGGTAAAGGGGTTTGTAAAAAGCGGCAGTTTGTCAGAGGATGAATTAAGCGAATTAAAAAAACTTATCGCTGAGCAGGAGAAAACAAATGCAGATCATCTGTGACTTTTTCTATATCATAATTTTCATGACGACAGCGGGCGGAGCGCTTACGGTCCTGTCTCTTGCGGCGGACAGGGTAATGCGTTTTGCACTGCCGCTTTGGTTTAGTGTCTGCGGGATGATGGCCTACATAGTGCCATTACCTGCTCCGGGACTGCGTCTGGTTTCACCGGAAACGCATTCCTGGGTCCAAGGGTATTATGTGGTCTGTGCCTTGTGGTTTTGGGGCGTAGTTCTTTTGGCCCTTTATGATATTGCGAGAATGCTGCTGGCGCGCCTGGCCATCCGGAAGTTTCGTGTCTGTGAGGATGATCGCGTAAATGCCATCTGTGCCCGCTGCGCCGGATTGGTTCATATGAAAAACGCGCCTGCTGTCTATTTCGGTACGTTGAAGGATCCTGCCTGTGTGGCAGGCATTTTGCGTCCGGCGATCATTTTAAACGAGGATATTATAGCGCAGCTTACGGACGAAGAGCTTATGATGGTCCTTTGCCATGAAGTGACGCATATCAAGCGGGGACATATTATTTTAGGCCGTATTTATGATTATATCTGTATCCTGAATTGGCCTAATCCCCTGACGTGGATCGCGAAGAAGGAGTTTGCCGCGCATTGTGAGATCGACTGCGACCGGAGGGCTTTGGCCCGCCTGGAAAACAGGACCACAAATGTGGACTATGCGGAAGCGATGATCCGTCTTTTGGGATTGTCCGCAGTTCGAACCAGCAGCGGCGCGCATGGAATGAGGGCCCTTGGTTTTCCTGTGGAAAAACGGCGTATTGCGTTGATTATGCGCAAACCGGGAAAGGGAAAGAAAATCCTTGTGTCGTTGGTTTTAGTCATACTGCTTTCCCTGGTAATCCTGTTTTCCATGTCTATAAGCCGGGGGCATTTTTATCCCTATCCCGCGCGTCAATCTTCGGCGGGGTATGAGTATAGCTATAGGGGCAGATAATTTTTTGTCCAATACAACTACAAATGTAGTTAAAGACGTTATAGCAGTATGTTCCTGGAACTTTAATAGCCTGCAGATAAAAGGTAAGAGGATATTTCAACAGCCTGTTTTGGGACAGCGCGGAAATGGGAGGTAGACAAATTGAAAAATATTGAAATTAGTAACCTGTCAAAACGCTATAGGAACGGAGTGCTGGCCCTGGATCATATCAGCTTCTCCGTGGGCAGCGGGGTGTTCGGCCTGCTGGGACATAACGGCGCCGGAAAGTCCACGCTGATGAAAGCTCTGGTCACTGTGCTGAAGCCCTCAGCTGGAACCATTCGCGTCTGCGGATATGACACGGCAAAACAGGGCGGGGAGGTCAGACGCCGTATAGGATACCTGCCCCAGGAACTTGCCATGTACCCTTCCCTGTCTGTATTTGACTTTGTAAAGTATATGGCTGAGCTAAAGGGCGTTCATGATAAAAACGCGGTGTGTGCGGCATTGGAGCAGGTGGAAATGCTGGAGTTATCAAAACAAAAGATCGGTCAGCTTTCCGGCGGTATGAAACGCAGGGTGGGAATTGCTCAGGCGCTTGTGGGAGACCCACAGGTCCTGGTGGTTGACGAACCCACAACAGGGCTTGACCCGGAAGAAAGAGTGCGTTTTCGCGGCGTTCTTTCCCGCTTTGCCAAAGACGGAAAGACGGTATTGCTCTCCACCCATATCGTGGAGGATGTCTATCAGACCTGCGAAGAGTTGGCGGTACTTCGAAAGGGGCAATTGTTCTATGCGGGCACATCCGCTGCACTTATGGAACGGGTGGACGGAAAGATAAAGCTTGTCCGCCTGGAGCGGGAAGAAGAACTGGTTAACCTGCAAAAGCAGACGGTTGTTCTGTCCACTGCCTATGAAAGTCATGGACTGCTGGCCAGGATTATGGATGAAAACGAGGTATTTCCTCTAATTGAGCCTGTCTCTGCAACACTGGAGGATGCCTATGTCTATTGTATGGGAGGGAAAACACATGCGTAATATCTTATCCGTTATTCATTATGAATACAAAACACAGATTATGAGAATTGCCACTTGGGGCGTTTTGGCGGCGGCAGCAGCTTTTTCTCTGCTGGATAGTTTTCCTTCCGGCGGTAATTTGCGCCGCCTGGAATTTTTAACTGACCCTGTTTATTTTGTTTACCGCACAATGGGTCTGGGGGGATTGCCGGTGGCTTTTGCGCTTATGATTTTGCTGTCTAATCGGTTTTCCATGGACTGCAAAACAGGTGTAAAATACCTGATCATGGCGGGTCCGACAACAAAGACACAATACATATTGGGAAAAAACCTTGGAGGATTTTGCTATACCGTTACAGTATTCTCGCTGTTTTTGGCTGTAAATGCTCTGGTATATTGTCTTGCCACTCCGTTTCAGGTGCCGATTGGGAGCTTTCTGACAGTCATTGTAAAAACTATCCTAATATGTGTTCTGCCTGTGTGCGTCTTTATCAGCTTTGTTTCCGTAAGTCTGCCGGCATGGATAGATGTGCGTTTGTTTTACACAATAGCTGCTGCTGTGTTTATCATAAACGCGTCCGTCACAGGTTCGGCGGAGCCGATGCCGTTTTACTGCATTACGTCCGGGGATTTGCTAAAGCTGATTTGGCGGCATCCGGGATACCCTTTTGTAAATGCCGGGAGCATACGGGATAACCTGGTGTTCCTGACTGGAAGCGGATTGCTGCCGTTGCTGCTTCTTTTGGCAAAAAAGGCAGTTTTGGAGGCATGAGTGATGCGGCGTCTGCAGAATGAACTGAAAATTTTGGGGATAAATCCGTTTTTAGTCTGGTTTTCCGTGGCAGTTGTATTTGTGCTGCTATCTGTCTTTGGCGGCGATTTACTCTGCTTAAGCTGTATTGGTTTTGAAGTGATTTTTCCCATTCTTACTTCTATCGCTGTGAGTGAAGGGGGAAAGATCCGGGCTGATGATAATTTCGATATAATTGCGGCGCAGTCCCGCTCCTTATTTCGGTGGGTTTTGTTTCGGTTTATGGCAGTTTTTTTGGAAACGGCCGCATTTGCTTTAGCTGCCATGCTGCTTGTCTCGGTCCTGCGGCAGGAAATGCCGGTGTCAGAAATGCTTTTGCTATATATTTCTCCGGCGCTTTTCCTCTCAACAGTAAGCGTTTTATTCGGGGTATGTTTTTCACAAGAGCATATCGCAACCCTGTTTTGCGGATTGGTATGGCTGTTTGCTTTGATGGCCCGCGGTCTGCTGCGGCTGCCGGGAGTAAAGTATTTTTATCTGTTTATATGCTTTGCCGGAGATCAGAGTGATGTTTGGTTTATAAATAAAGTGATTTTAGGAGTGCTCAGTCTGCTGCTATGGTGTATTGTCTATTTTGAAGTATGCCGAAAAAAATGAAAAAAGCGATTGACAAATTATGCCTCACGTTATACACTGGAATTACAACGGATAGAGAAAACAGCAGATTCGTGTCTATGGATGACGGATCTGTGTTTTCTCTTTTATTTTTGGGGAATTTTCTGGGGGGGGAATTGATTTTATTGTGGATGTTTCGTATAATAGGGGTGTAAGCATCCTGCGTGGTGTTTTTACTCCAGATCTTTCCTCTGCTTATAATTTTATACTGCTATCACAGGCGGAGAAAGAGAGAACAAATGACAGAAACCTATTTAGCGCAGGCAGTTGAGTCGGCGGGAGCCGCAGGCGCCTATGACGCCAATGTAAAGTATCTCCTTGCGGACAGGCAGATTCTGGCCCGTATTTTGAAATATACCATGAGGGAATTTCAGGATATGCCGGTTGCGGAGATTATGAACAGTATCGGTGGCGATATTGAGGTGGCAGCAGTTCCGGTTGATCCGGGACTGACCAATCTGGGAAGAGTGCCGACGTCAAACAGTGAGGATAATGTACCCGGAGAGGGGAAGATATTTTTTGACATTCGGTTTTGTGCTTATCACAGGAAGACGGAGATGAAGTTCCTGATTAACCTTGAAGCCCAGCGATCTTCAGATCCGGGCAAACTGGGATATCATCTGCAAAACAGGATTTTATTCTACATGGCGAGAATGATTTCAGCTCAGAAACATACAGAATTCTATGGCATTGATTACGATGACCTGAAGAAAGTGCGAAGCATCTGGATCTGCTTTGCCCGCGGGGAGGACGGCGATTCCATAGAGGAGATCAATTTGGAGCGAAAGACTGTTTTTGGGAAAAAGAAGAGTACACACAGCATTGATCTGATGCAGGGAATTATTGTTAACATCAGGGATGCAGAGAATAGGGAAGACTCTGCCAATGAACTGATTTCCATGCTGGAGGAACTGCTTTCCCAGACAGACATGGCAGAGAAAAAACGCATACTGGCGGAAAAATATGATTTAATCATGACAGAGGAACTGGAAGGGAGAGTGCAGGCTATGTGTAATTGGTCACAACACTTTATGGAGAAGGGAATGGAGAAGGGAATGGAGAAGGGGATTGAGAAGGGGATTGAGCAGGGGATTGAACAGGGAACCCGTCAGGCTATTATTGCTTTGCTGGAAGACCTGGGGAATATCCCAGAGGACATCTGCAACCGCATCTTCGGGGAGACAAATAGGGAGATTCTGCTCAAATGGCTTAAATATGCTGCCCATACAGAGAGTTTTGAATGTTTTAGGGAACGTATTCTCTGATATCATGTGTTTTCTTTATGTCACACCGGGGGTTGACAAGCCGGAATTTCTTTGCTATGATAGATTTCCTGCATGTCAGAAACAAATTTAATACTTTATCGTGTTCACGAAGACCGAAATTTTTCTAAAAACAGTCAGTTTCGGATATGTGGAGAACTACTTGGAAAGATGTGCAAGCATAACTACCAGGAGGAAGCAACGATGATTACGATGGAAAACGTGTGCAAGTCGTATAGGATTGCAAAGAGGAACGCAGGCTTTCACGAAGCCGTAAAGGCCCTGTTTCGCAGGGAGTATGAGGAGATTCATGCCCTTAGAGATGTGAGCTTTACCATTTCGGATGGAGAAATGGTGGGCTATATCGGCCCCAACGGAGCGGGGAAAAGCTCCACGATTAAAATTCTCAGCGGAATATTGACACCCGACAGCGGCAGCTGCCTGATAGACGGCAGGGTGCCCTGGAAGAACCGAATCGAACATGTGCGTCAGATTGGCGTGGTATTCGGACAGCGCTCACAGCTGTGGTGGGATGTTCCGGTCATAGATTCCTATGAACTATTAAAAGATATCTATACGATCCCGGATCAGGTCTATCGGTCCAATCTCAATGAATTGACAGAATTATTAAGTTTGGGGGAACTGCTGCGCACCCCGGCCCGGCAGTTGTCCTTGGGGCAGCGTATGCGCTGTGAGATAGCAGGTTCCCTGCTGCACAGTCCCAGGATACTGTTCCTGGACGAGCCCACCATCGGCCTGGATGCGGTGTCCAAGCTGGCGGTACGGGATTTTATCAAAAAACAGAACGAAAACCACGGCACAACCGTGATCCTGACTACCCATGACATGCAGGATATTGAGGCATTGACCAGGAGGATTATTTTGATCGGTAAGGGTCAGATTTTGTTGGACGGCACACTGGAGGATATCAGGCACGGCGGGGAGAACATCGACGAGGAAGTGGCGGAATTGTACCGCAGCTATGAGATATAGGAGGGCATATATGAAAAAATACATTTCGTTCTTCCGGCTGCGGTTTTCTATGGGACTACAGTATCGAACAGCTGCTGCGGCGGGGATCGTGACCCAGTTTTTCTGGGGGGCGAGGGAGATTCTGGTGTACAGGGCATTTTATGAGGCGGATGCGGCGGCTGTTCCCATGAGATTCGAGGCGGTGGTGACTTATATCTGGCTGCAGCAGGCG
>CAMWTF010000076.1 GCA_947177105.1 uncultured Lachnospiraceae bacterium
CTATGGCATTATCAGGGAGTCGGCGGCGCTGGATATTCCGGCAGTGATCATAGAGCACTGTCATGTGGACGAGGTAAGGGATTATCCCTACTGTGACAGTCCGGAAAAACAACAGGCTTTCGGACGCGAGGACGCGGATGCCATAGCCCAGTTTTTGGGCTTGTCCAGCCAGAGTCTGGGCATAGATTACAGCGGCGGACCGGAAGATCCCTTTTTGCAGGAGGTCTATGCGCTGGATACAGGCAAAGTGGTAGCCTCCACATTGATCGACACCACTGCGCCGGAGATCTGCACCGTGGAGCATGTGGCGGAGGACTATGAGGGGCTGCAGGCCACAATCCAGGTGGCGGCGGCAGACTATGACAGCCCTTTGATGTATTACGAGTACAGCGTGGACGGCGGGGTTACCTATTCCCCCAGACAGCCCTGGCCGGGCAGTGACACCTTGACAGGGGCGTATCAGGACGTGTTTCAGGTGACGCTGGATATCCCGGAAGGGATCCTCCCCCGCATCTGCATCAAGGCATACAATCAGTATGAAGCCACAGCGGAGAGCAATATTCTGGATGGATACGGCGTGTTCCGCAGGCCGGAGGCGGCAGTTTCCCCGCAGGATCCGGAGAGTGTGGCAGTCCAGGGCACAGCGGTGAACCAGGAGCCGTCTTCGGCAGGTTCCGAAGTCCACGGCTGGCTGGGAGCCCATGAGGAGACGGAGCCGGAGGAGGAATCCCGTCAGCCCATGCGTATACAGGATTTCCTCCTGGTGAGTCTGCTGGCAGCAGCGGCCCTTGTGGCGATGACACTGGTGGTTCAGATCCTACAGTCCGCCAAAAGGCGCCGGAATCGTTACAACAGGAAGAGATGAGGGAAAAACCATCTCCAGGCCAGATAATATAGCGCTGTAAGCGCAGTCAGAAGCAATTTATGTACCACATATTCCCCCAGAGGCAGATCTGTGTCATGAATCATGCTATAGGTCTGGGCGACGCAGGAGAGTCCGCCAAAGGGCAGGAGCAGCAGGGTGTACAGCGGGCAGCGCCGCCCCAGCATTTTAAGTCCGCCAGTAATCTCCAGCAGAGGGGAGAGCCAGACTCCGGCCTGGGGCAGGAAGAGATGAGGCACCAGGTTCAGCAGATTGAACAGTATCATATAGCCGCAGAGGCTTATGATACTCTGCAAGCCTGCCTGCACCGCGTCGTCCAGATGGGTCAGCAGGCAGGGGGAATTGGGATTTTCCCGAAACATAGCCGATTGCAGCGGAAGGGCGGCGGCTCTGATTGGCACAGAACTTTCCTGTACGGCTGGCTTCTGTGCAGAAGAAACCCGCTTTATCGCCCTGCCGGATGTTTCCGGCAATTTCCGAAACAGGGTCCTGCGCAGGATTATTCCATAGAGCAGCGGTATACCGTACATGCCAAACAGATAGGGGGCCGCCAGCTTTCGTCCCAGCAGGGGCAGCACGAAGCTGCAGAAATACACCGGGCCGATATTGTTGCAGAAAGCCAGCAGGAAACGGGCCTCCTGGCGGTCTATTTTTCCCGCCTGATAGAGTTGGGCGGCGACTCTGGCTCCCATGGGGAAACCGCAGAGAAAGCCCATCAGCGCCCCATAGTTCACATCCGGCCTGCAGCGCAGCAGCGGGTTTAAAACGGGCTGGAACCATTTTCCCAGCCGCTGGGAGAGGCCCATGCGGATCATCAGTCCGGACAGGATCATAAAGGGGAGCAGGGAGGGTATCATCTTGGAATACCATAGGAGAAAGCCGTCTGCGGCGTAGGCGGCGGCCTCTTGGGCGTGGGTCAGGATCAGGAGGAAAAGGAGTAGAAAACATAGGGTGTATAGCAAGTCTTTCATGGCTCCTTGCTTGGCTTTATAAAATATATGCCGATAAGTTGGTATACAAACCTTTTTTGTTTTTTCTCTGCCGGATCTTCCTTTTGAATATAAAAATGTAGTCTATGTGTTTATCAATGGCAGGAGACTAAGGGGGAAAATAGCGGATACGATGATGAGATTGGATAAGCTTTTGGCGGACGCAGGGGCGGGGAGCCGCAGTCAGGTGAAGGAATATATCCGCAGGGGACGGATTACGGTAAACGGGCAAATCTGTAAAAAGCCGGAGCAGAAGGTTTCGGAGGAGGACGATTTGGTTTGTCTGGACGGGCGGGCAGTAGAGTATGTGCGTTACCGGTATTATATGCTCCATAAGCCCCAGGGAGTGATTACAGCCACGGAGGATTCCAAGGAAAAGACTGTGCTGGATCTGCTGAAAGGAGTCAATACTGACCATATTTCCCCAGTGGGGCGGCTGGATAAGGACACGGAGGGGCTTTTGCTTTTGACCAACGACGGAGAATTGGCCCACAGGCTCTTATCTCCCAGGCGCCATGTGGACAAATGCTATCTGGTGCGCACCCAAAAGCCTCTGTCGGCGGCGGATCTGCGCACCCTGGAGGAGGGGGTGGACATTGGGGACGAGAAGCCCACCTTGCCCGCCAGAGCCTGGCTGAATGAGGAGGGGGATCTGCTGATCACCATTCAGGAAGGGCGCTACCACCAGGTGAAGCGGATGCTGCAGGCGGTGGATAACCAGGTACACTACTTAAAACGTCTGTCCTTTGGCAGTCTCAGTCTTCCGGAGGATTTAAAGGCCGGGGAGTTTCGGCCTCTGACAGCTGAAGAACAGGAGAGTTTACGAAATGATGTTGCAGGATAAAATACAGGATGGGATCCGCAATAGAATCCAGAATAAAAAAGCATTTCTCTTTGATCTGGATGGTACGCTGGTGGATTCCATGTGGATATGGGAGAGAATTGACGTGGAATATCTGAACCGTTTTGGACTGGAACTGCCAAAGGACCTCCAGTCCTGCATTGAGGGGATGAGTTTTTCCGAGACCGCCAGATATTTTAAGGAGCGTTTTTCTATACCGGACTCTCTGGAGGAGATGAAAGCCGACTGGAACCGCATGGCCTGGGAAAAGTATACGCGGGAAGTGCCCTTAAAGTCCGGCATCAGGGAATTTTTGAGACATCACCGCGCAAGAGGCGTGAAAATGGCGGTGGCCACCAGCAATTCCCGGGAACTGGCCGAGGCGGTGATCGCCGCCCATGGCCTGACAGATACTTTTGATGTCATTGTCACAGGCTGCGATGTGGCCCACGGGAAACCTTCTCCGGATGTCTATCTGGAGGCGGCGGTCAGACTGGGGGTAAGTCCTTCGGAGTGTCTGGTGTTTGAGGATATCGTTGCAGGCATTCAGGCGGGCAGGAATGCGGGGATGGAGGTGGCCGCCGTGGAGGATGCCTACTCCCTGTATCAGGAGCGTCAGAAGAAAGAACTGGCGGATCTGTATATTGCTGATTATCACGAATTGTTACCGGTGGAGAGCCGTGGGAAATAGCCAAGCTGATCCGGATTGAGTTGTGAGCCGCGCCGAAGGGCATGGCCGGCTCACGTCAGAGGAAAGAATACTGCAGGCCGTGCCGGAGAGTTTATTGTATTAGGGGGACAACATGTGGAGTGATGCCTTTTTACCAATCTGTAAACAGGATATGACAGACCGCCATATAAAGCAGCTGGATTTTGTCTATGTGATTGGGGATGCCTATGTGGATCACCCTTCCTTCGGTCATGCCATCATCAGCCGGGTGCTGGAAACTCATGGCTACACGGTGGGCATTATCGCCCAGCCGGACTGGAAGGATGAGGAGAGTATACGGATTCTCGGCAGGCCCCGGCTGGCGTTTCTGGTTTCCGGCGGTAATATGGACAGTTGTGTAAACCACTATTCCGTGTCGAAAAAAAGGCGCAGCGCCGATGCCTATACCCCCGGCGGCGTCATGGGAAAAAGGCCGGACCATGCAACAGTGGTCTACGGCAATCTGATCCGCAAAAGTTACCGGGACGTGCCCGTTATCATCGGCGGAATCGAGGCCAGCCTGCGGCGGATGGCCCACTATGATTACTGGACGGACAGCTTTAAGCGTTCCATTCTGCTGGACAGCCAAGCGGATCTGATCTCCTATGGCATGGGTGAGAAATCCATCGTGGAGATTGCGGATGCGCTGGACAGCGGCATCGCTGTGGGAGATATCACTTTTATCCCCGGAACCGTATACAAGACCAAGGATATAGGCGGACTCTCGGAGGCTATTCTGCTCCCCTCCTACGAGGAGATGAAGGCGGATAAGGCCGCCTATGCCCGCAGCTTTGGCATACAGTACCAGAACACGGACTTTATAAGCGGCAGGATTCTGGCGGAGCCCTATCCCGGCGGAAACTTTGTGGTACAGAACCCGCCTCAGCCGCCCCTGACCACCCAGGAGATGGATGATGTGTATGCGCTGCCCTATGCCCGCACCTATCATCCTTCCTATGAGGAGGCCGGGGGCGTACCGGCCATCGCGGAGATCAAATTCTCCCTGATCAGCAACCGGGGATGCTTTGGCGGCTGCAGTTTCTGCGCCCTCACCTTTCACCAGGGCAGAACCGTACAGACCAGAAGCCATGAATCCATTATCGAGGAGGCAAAACTGCTGACCCAGGATCCTGATTTCAAGGGCTATATCCATGATGTGGGCGGGCCCACCGCCAACTTCCGGCACCCTTCCTGTCAAAAGCAGCTGACCCATGGTGTATGTAAAAACCGCCAATGCCTGTTCCCCAAGCCCTGTGCCAATCTCCAGGTGGATCACAGCGACTATCTGGAATTGCTGCGAAAGCTCCGCAGTTTGGAGGGCGTGAAAAAAGTCTTTGTGCGCTCGGGTATCCGTTTTGATTATCTGATGGCGGACGCAGACGACACCTTTTTCCGGGAACTGGTGGAGCACCATGTCAGCGGTCAGCTGAAGGTGGCGCCGGAGCATATTTCCGATGGGGTGCTGCGGCGGATGGGAAAGCCGGAAAATGCCGTGTATGAGCGTTTTACAGCCAAATATAAGAAACTGAACAAAGAATTGAACAAGAACCAGTTTCTGGTGCCCTACCTTATGTCCTCGCATCCGGGGTCCACTTTGAAGGAGGCCATAGAGTTGGCGGAGTATCTGCGGGATCTGGGCTATATGCCCGAACAGGTGCAGGATTTTTATCCCACCCCCTCCACCATATCCACCGTGATGTATTACACGGGGTTGGACCCCAGGGGACTGGATCTCACAGGGGGCAACCCCCAGGATCTAAAACCCGTGTATGTGTGCCGCAACCCCCATGAAAAGGCCATGCAGCGGGCGCTGATCCAGTACCGCAACCCCAAAAACTACGACCTGGTCTACGAAGCGCTGACTCAGGCGGGGCGCACGGATCTGATCGGCTATGACAAAAAATGCCTGATCCGCCCCAGAAGGGCGGGGCAGGAAAGCGGAATCGGCAAAGCGGCAGTGAAAGTTTCCGGCAAAGCCGCGCGAAATGCCGCAAATAAGGGAGTAGCGAGAACTTCCGGCGAAGCCGCGCGAAATGCCGCAAATAAGGGAGTAGCGAGAGTTTCCGGCAAGGCCGCGCAGACTAGCGCTGGCAGAGAGAACCTAAGAAATATGGGCAATGGGGCACAGGAAAGACACAGAACATTCAAAGAAACCGGGAAAAAGAAGACGATCCGCAATATCCATAAGAAAAAGGGCGGATAAGGTCCGGCAGGAATATGCAGGTATGGCGCAGTAATTTACTTCAAATACATGTGAGCAGAAAGGAAAACAGATTATGGCAAAAAATATCGTGATCATCACAGGGGCATCCTCCGGCATAGGCATGGAGTTCGCGTTGCAGATTGACGCCCATCTGCGCAAGACTGACGAGATCTGGCTGATTGCCAGAGACAGGCAGAAGCTGAAAACCTTATCCGCCCAAATGCGCAACAATATCCGGGTGCTGTCTATGGATATCACCATAGAGGCTCAGATCGACAGACTGCGGGATATGCTGCGGGAGCAGCACTGCCGGATCAGGATGCTGGTAAACAGTGCCGGTTACGGCATCATCGGGGATGTGGCGGAGTTAAAGCTCCAGGAGCAGACCGGCATGGTACGGCTGAACTGTGAGGCCCTCACCGCCGTCACCCGCTGCTGCCTGCCCTATATGAGCAAGGGGGCCCGCATCATCCAGATGGCCTCCAGCGCCTCCTTTGTGGCTCAGCCGGGCTTTGCGGTTTATGCGGCCTCCAAGGCTTATGTGGACAGCTTTTCCCTGGCGCTGCGGGAAGAACTGAAAGGAAGGGAAATCTATGTGACCAGTGTTTGTCCCGGACCGGTGGATACACCGTTTTTCGATATTGCGGAGCGCCACGGATCCACTCTTTCTGTCAAGAAGCTGACACTGGTAACGCCGGAGCGTGTGGTGGCTCAGGCGCTGCGGGACGCCTGCCTAAAGCGTCCCAGGTCCGTGTGCAGCCTGCCCATACAGGCTTTTGAAGTGCTGTGCAAAGTTTTGCCCCACACTCTTATTACGGCAATAATCAGGACGCTGAAAGGCTGAAACTATGAAAAGCGGCTTACAATCAAGATAAGCGGTAGTGAGGAAAACTCTCGGAAATGAAGGGATTGGAGACAGGGAATGTTTAGTATAGAGGAATATATAGAAAGTCTGACGGCAGAACTGCAAGCCTGTTTTGGAATAAGGCTGCTGTATCTAGGTTTGCAGGGCAGCTATCTGCGGGGTGAGGCGACGGAAAGCAGTGACATTGACATTATGGTGATCCTGGAGAGCATGTCCGTCAGAGACCTGGATGATTATCGGAAAATATTGGTCAAAGTGGGCAATTACGAGAGATCCTGCGGCTTTATCTGCGGGCGGGAGGAGATGCAGCGGTGGAATCCCCTGGAGGTGTGCCAGCTGCTGCACACCACAAAAGATTACTACGGCAGATTAGCGGACTATATGCCGCCATGCACCGCCGAAGACCAGCGAAATTATGTGAAACTGAGCCTGGGCAATCTTTTTCACGAACTTTGTCACCGTTATATTCATGCTGCCCGGGAGCGCAATGTCTCTGCCTTTCCCTATACCTGTAAATCCGTATTCTTTATCCTGCAAAATATGCATTATTTGAGCAGCGGCGATTTTCTCTCCACAAAGCAGGAACTGCTCGAGGCGCTGCAGGACGAAGAGGACAAGAGAGCGCTGGCTCTTGGCATGAACCTGAAAGCCGGCGAGGACTATGATTTTGACGACGCGTTTTCCACCCTGTTCCAGTGGTGTCAACATGCGTTGGTTCGGATGGAAAAGCCAATATAGTGATTCGGCGGCGGAGTCCCGGCGGTCTGTCTGCGAATATTCCCTGACGGAGTGTGAGGACGGCAGCATATATGTACTGGACTTTGCAAGCGATGATGGTACCAACAACGGCATTGGAGATGCGGTTGTTGGTATTTGACTCGCAGGGGCAGCAGCGATGGACTGTCAGCTTATGGAAAGAAACCGGCATTCGCGGCGCGGATATCGCCCCGGCGACAGATACGCAGGGTGGCTGTGTACACAGGAAAACGGTATAATGAGAGGAATGGCAAATGAGCAGAAAGAGCAGTATCAAAGGTATTTTCCGTCTGTTTTCGGCGGAAGCGTATAAGGGGAGCAAAGACTATATCCGCACCCAGAAAATATATGAGGTTGTTCGGACTGTGCTGTATTTCGGGATCTCACTGAGCCTGTTCGCGGCGGGCTATATCACCACGGGAAACAGATTGAATCTGCTGACAGTGGTGGCGGTGCTGGGCTGTCTTCCGGCCAGTAAGAGCGCGGTGAACATGATTATGTTTCTGCGCTGTAAGAGCCTGGGCCGGGATGCGGCGGCGCAGATTGCGCCCTGTGAGGGGGATTTGTTCTGTCTGTACGATATGGCGTTTACCTCCTATTCCAGGACCTTCGAGGTGGGACACATGGCGGTAAAAGGCAATACAGTCTGCGGCTACAGCGAGAAAAAGGATTTCCCCGAAAGAGAATTTCAGACCCATCTGGAACCGATTATGAAAGCGGACAGCCATAAAAATGTGACGGTCAAGATTTTTACTGACCTGGAGAAATACAAGGAGCGGCTTATGCAGCTGCAGGCGTTGGAGACAGAAGCGGACAATACGGAAGGTATCGTTCGGACCTTGAAATCGGTGGTATTATAAAACGAGTGTGGTCATTCGATCCGTCAGGGTATGTTCATTAAAAAGAGGAATCAGCATGGTGACTTTGGAAATTGAGATGAACCAGGCAGGGCAGAGACTGGATAAATTTCTGGGAAAATACCTGCCGGAAGCTCCGGTCAGTTTTTTCTACAAAATGCTCCGCAAGAAGAATATTACGCTGAATGATAAGAGGGCAGAGGGAAAGGAAATCCTACAGTTAAAGGATCAGGTAACCCTGTGGCTGGCGGACGAAACGATCCTTAAATTTGGTGGAGATTTGTCAACGCAGGATACAACCAGCAATACTCCTTGGCAAAAGCAGAATCATCAATCAAAGAGTGACAATACTATTGCGTTATATAAACAAGCATATAATGATTTACAAGATGTTGGGGTAATATACGAGGATACACATGTGCTGGTTTTGGATAAACCTGCCGGTATGCTTACCCAGCAGGCAAAAGCCGGAGATTTAAGTTTAAACGAATGGATGATTGGCTATCTGTTGGATACCGGCGCCATAAATAGTCAGGATTTACGGTTGTTTCACCCATCTGTCTGCAATCGCTTGGATCGCAATACCAGCGGCCTGGTGCTTTGTGGTAAAACCTTGCCCGGCAGTCAGCAACTCAGTGAGTTGATACGTACACATCGGGTACGCAAGTTCTATAAGACTTTATGTATAGGGCAACTGGGGCTGGCTGGTTCTGGAACTGTAACAGAGATTCAAGGATATCTGCAAAAAAATACAAGTACTAACCAAGTGGTAATCAGCCAGAAGGAGCCAGGTGATTATATCCGTACTATCTATCAAATACTGGAGCAGTATTGTATTCCCGGGAAAAAGTTTTTCTTTACGGAATTGGAGGTAGAACTTATTACAGGTAAACCCCACCAGATCCGGGCACATCTGTCATCTATGGGCCATCCGCTGGCAGGGGATCCTAAATATG
>CAMWTF010000077.1 GCA_947177105.1 uncultured Lachnospiraceae bacterium
GTGCAGAGGATGCGCATGGGTGACGAGAGAGCACTGGATGCCTTTGTGACCAAATATTATCCGGCGATACTGAAGTACTGCCGCCTGCATATAGACGATTACGGCTACGCTGAGGACATGGCCCAGGAGACTTTTGCCCGTTTTTTCCGTACCCTGAAGCAATACCGGCACTATGGAAAGGCGGCCAACTATCTGTATGTAATCGCAGCCAATGTGTGCAGGGACTATTACAGGCAAATGCGGGAACTGCCCTTGGAGACTCTGCCGGAGAACCCGGATCAGAGGGTGGAAAGTCCGGAGATACAGGCGGAGGTGCGCATGGCGTTGGACAGCCTGCCGGAGGAAATCCGGGAGGTGGCGGTTCTGTACTTTGTGCAGGAGAGAAAGCAGAAGGATATCGCCAGGGTTCTGGGTATCGGCCTGCCGCTGGTCAAGTATCGGATCGGCAGGGCCAGGGAACTTCTGCGCGCGTTTCTGGACAATACCAGGTAAATCCTAAATATTAGATTCAAAAAGTACCGCGAACGCCTATCTATTAAGACTGAGTGAGGAGCGGAAATGGAGATGGAGGGAACGCTCTATATGAGACGATCAGACAGACAGATCCGTAAAATGTTGTCAACAGATTTTTATTTGCTCCATGGCGGGGGGGGCCTGCATAAAGCCCTGGGCATATCCCGCCAGGCGTTCTATGAAAACGAAGCGTCGGACACCCTGTCGGATGCGGAATTTTTATTCCAGCAGAGCAGATATATCCGCAAGCGCTGGTGGCTGCTGCAGGCGGGCGTCCTGATGGCTCTGTGGCTTCTGCTGCAGGCGACGGACAGTGGTTTTTATATCCAGAGATATCTGGGTGTGGCGGCTTCCCTATTTGGCATATTGGTGCTGCCGGAGATGTGGAAGAACCGAAGCGCCAACGCCCTAGAGATAGAGGGCGCCGCCTACTACTCCCTGCGGCAGGTGTATTCGGCCAGGATGTTCCTGTTCGCTCTGGTGGATTTTGCGCTGCTCTGCTGCTTTTCGCTGGCAGCAGTCCTGGGCGGTGTCATCGGCATGGAGGAGGTGCTGGTGCAGTTTTTCCTCCCGTACATTGTGACCTGCTGTATCTGCTTTAAAACCCTGTACAGCCGAAGGATCGACTCGGAAACATTGGCCCTGTTTTTGTGCGTTGCCTGGAGCCTGGTATGGATTCTCATCCTGCTGGATGAAAAAATATACAGCGCGGTCACTTTCCCTGCCTGGGGCGCCATGCTGCTGGCCGCCGCCGTGTACCTGGGCTACTGCATACGGCGGGGGCAGAGAAACTGTGTGAACTTGTTCGGGGCCGGACAGTACATGCACACAGGCTCCTGATTCGATTATCAAGGAAAGGTGAGATATATGGAATTAAAAATAACCGATTTGACAAAGAAATTTCAGGACATAGCCGCCGTAGACGGGGTGTCTTACACATTGACGGCGGGGGTGTACGGTCTTCTGGGGGTGAACGGCGCGGGAAAGACCACGCTGATGCGGATGCTCTGTACCTTGCTGCGGCCCACCAGCGGCTCCATCACCTGGGACGGGAGGGACATCTTTGAGATGGATGGAGAGTATCGCAGGATCCTGGGGTATCTTCCCCAGGACTTCGGCTATTATCCCGACTTTACGGTGTACGATTATCTGATGTACATTGCGTCCATCAAGGGCTTGCGCCCTGTGACTGCCGGAGCGCGGGCGGAAGCGCTGCTTAGACAGGTGGGCCTGGCGGGGGTCAGAAACAAGAAGATGAAGAAGCTGTCCGGCGGCATGAAGCGCCGGGCGGGAATCGCCCAGGCCATGCTGGGAGATCCCCGGATACTGATTCTGGATGAACCCACCGCCGGTCTGGACCCCAATGAGCGGATCCGCTTCCGCAACCTGATCAGCGAACTGGCGGAGGAAAGGCTGGTGCTGCTCTCCACCCATATCGTGTCTGACATTGAGTATATCGCAGGGGAGATTCTGCTGATGAAGGACGGCCGGATCAAAGCTTCGGGCACCATACAGGAACTGCTTGCCGCCATGCCAGAGCAGGTGTGGAGCGTCAATCTGCCCAAGGCGGCGGTGGAGTCCTACATGAAGTCTTATAAGGTCTCCAACGTGAAAACCGTTCCCGGCGGGGCGCAGCTGCGGATCATCTCGGCGGAGAAGCCTGCCGATGACGCTGCACTGGAGACTGCCACCCTGGAAGACCTGTTCCTGGACTATTTCGGGGAACAAGTAGAAGGGGATCCGGAGATCTAAGGATCTCCCAAGCAGCATATTCCCGGAAAGTACACTGATGGCTATATGGACGCCGGAGCGGCCGGATAGTCATCACCAGGAATGTGTGCTTGCAGGGAATATGCGGAACTTAATCTCTAAACAGCATATTCCCGGAAAGTACCCTGATGACTATATGGACGCCGGAGCGGCCGGATAGTCATCACCAGGAATGTGTACTTGCAGGGAATATGCGGAACTTAATCTCTAAACAGCATATTCCCGGAAAGTACACTGATGGCTATATGGACGCCGGAGCGGCCAGATAGTCATCACCGGGAATGTGTGCTTGCAGGGAATATGCGGAACTTAATCTCTAAACAGCATATTCCCGGAAAGTACCCTGATGACTATATGGACGCCGGAGCGGCCAGATAGTCATCACCGGGAATGTGTACTTGCAGGGAATATGCGGAACTAAAATAGGAGGATAAAGCGGATGCTGAAATTTGAACTTAAAAAAGTGTTTGCCCGGACCAGCAACAAGATTGCGCTACTGATACTGTTGGGGGTTATGGGTGTGACCTGTTATTTTGCCATGGGGGTATCCTGGGTGGATGAAAACGGCGAAACCCACAGGGGGCCGGCGGCGGTGGCCCAGCTGCGGGCGATGCAGAAAGAGTGGGCCGGGTATCTGGACGAGGAGGCCATCCGCCGGGTGATCGAGGAGAACCAGCGGATACAGAGTATGCCTGAGGCGCAGTCGGATAATTTGAGGGACAGCGAGATCTCTTATAGCAGAGGGCAGGGCCTGCTGGAGATCCGCAATCTGTTGAACTCTTCCTTTGCCAGCGGTTTCCGGGAGCATGACTACTATCGGATGGACTCCCTGACACCGGAGGACGCGCCGGATTTTTATACCAATCGTGTCCGGCTGCTGCGGGAGTGGCTGGCGGAGGAGGCGAAGGATCAGTTTTCGGAAGAGGAGAAAGCCTTTCTGGTGAAGCGGTATGAAAGCCTTGAAACGCCATTTTATTATGACTATGCAAAGGGATGGACGCAGCTGTTTGAGTTTTCTCCCACTATTGTGATGCTCACCATGCTGGTGCTGGGATATCTGGTGGCAGGTATTTTCTCCAGTGAATTTACCTGGAAGTCGGACGCTATATTTTTCACTTCGCTGTATGGAAGGAACAGGGCGGTGCAGGCCAAGATAAAAGCCGGATTCTGCCTGGTGACAGGGATCTACTTCGCGGTTTTTCTGCTCTATAGCGGGATAGTGCTGGCATATTTTGGGGCGGACGGCTGGAATCTGGCTGTCCAGGCGGATCGCGGAGGCTGGAAATGCTTCTACCACATTGCCATATGGCAGAAATATCTGCTGATTGCCGCAGGCGGATATGTGGGCTGCCTGTTTATCTCCTTTTTGTGCATGCTGGTATCGGCCAGAACCAGGTCGGCGGTGGTGGCGGTGATGGTGCCCTTTGTGCTGATCTTTCTCCCGTCTTTTCTGGCAAATATCTCCAATGCCACGGCGCAGAAGATCATAGGGCTGCTGCCGGACCAGCTGCTCCAGACAGGCACGACGCTGAATCTGTTCAACCTGTATTCTGTGGGCGGAAAGATACTGGGGGCGGTTCCCATTCTGCTGGCGCTCTATAGCCTGCTGACAGTTATTTTGTGGCCTGTAATCTATAGGGAGTACCGACACCAACAGATCAGTTAAAGGAACTAACCTGCTTCAGACAATCAGCTACAAAACAATGGGCTGAAAAATTTATTGAAAAAAACAAAAAACTTAAAAATAGGTCTTGACATAAATCTCGTATGTGATAACATATCTCATATACGGGATTTTGCTTTTTCGGCAACTCAAAAACAGTGACTGTTCAGGCAGTCACGAAACTTTAAAACAGCAGCGGAGCAAAAATAGGAGGAAAAACAATGAGAGAAGCAATGGACTACATTATGGATCTGGATGGCAACAAGATTTTGATTGAGGCGGAGCAGAAGCATATGAAGCAGGATCTGGCGGACCAGTATGTGCGTATGCGCAAGGACATGAAGCTGACCCAGGAGCAGGTGTCCCGCCGCTCCGGCATTCCCAGATCCAACATAGCAAGATTTGAGAGCGGCAGGTACAATCCCTCTCTGGAACTGATGGTGAAGATGGCGGCGGCCATGGGCCTGAAAGTGCAGATCCAGCTGGTGCCGGACAAGGATGCCAAGAAATAACAGGAATATGCGGAACTCTATCCGGGAGGCAATAGAAATGTTGAAAGAGATGAAATGGAATATGATTTTGTCAGCGGCGCTGTATATGGTGCTGGGGCTGATACTGTTGATTTTCCCGGCCACCACGGATCATGTGATCTGTTATCTGGTTGCTGGAATCGCTATTGTGATCGGGGTGGTGAATCTGATAGTCTATTTCACCAGAAATATTACCCGGAATTATTATCGAAATGATTTTGTAACAGGATTAATGCTGATAGTTCTGGGCGTTTTTGTGATCTATAAGGTAGATTTAGTTATAGAGTTGGTGTCTTTCATAATTGGTCTGTGCATAATTGTGAGCGGATTGTTCAAATTGCAGGGCTCCCTGGATGTGCAGCGTATGGGCGGCAACGCTGTGGTGATTCTGGGGCTGGCTGTGGTCAATGTGGTGGTCGGTATCCTCATGGTGATTAAACCCTTTGAGGCGGCTATGCTATTCCATCGTCTTCTGGGTGCGGGTCTGCTGTTCAGCGGTATGACAGACCTGGCATCCACCCTGTATCTCTCCAGCAAGATGCATGGTTACATGAAGAAGCTGAGTGAGGCCGACGAGGCCATCAAGGTGACGGAGATTCCGGCGGAGGGAGATTCCGGGGAGGAGAGCAGGGAAGGCAGTGCATCGGCCCAGGAGACAGCCATGGGGACCCAGACAGTGTCGGACGGTCAGGAGCCGCCGGTAATATAGCGCGAATAGCGCTCTGATTTTAGTGCTATCGGACTGTTATATGCAGGAACGAACGCCGATACAGGTAAACCTGCACCGGCGTTTTTATGTGTGAACAGTACATGTGCGCTAATGCACGGCACTGTAATATTTAGTCGAAGCTGGTCAACACCGATATCAGCACTGGCAGCTTCATTTTAATATCAGTTTCGTCTTGCTGATAAATATAGCATACCAGCAAAATGTGTCCAAAGTGTAGATGAATTCGAAAGATTTCATGAAGAAAAAATTAAAAGGGCGGAACACTAATATAGAAAGGTGGAATCAATATGGAGAGATGGGCAAGGGCAAAGTATCAGCCGGTTCTTCCGCTGGGGGAGGACGGACGCCGCGTTACGGGCAGCAGGGAGCATATTATGCTTTCCAAGGACGTGGCAAAGGAAGGCATGGTGCTTTTGAAAAACCAGGGAAATGTGCTGCCTCTGGCCAAGGGCAGCAGGGCTGCGCTGTTTGGCAAGGCAACCTTTGACTATGTGAAGGGGGGCGGGGGAAGCGGAGATGTGACCGTGGCTTACACCCGCAATCTGTATGAAGGGCTGAAGCAAAAGGCCGGCCATGTGGAAATCTTTGAGGAGCTGGCTTCATTTTACAGGGAGAATGTGAAGAGGCAGTATGCCCAGGGCATAGGGCCCGGCATGACGGTGGAGCCTGTGCTGCCGGAAGAACTCCTGCAAAGGGCCAGAGCTTTTACGGACACCGCCATTATCAGCATCTGCCGTTATTCTGGCGAGGGCTGGGATCGAAAGAGCATTTATGATAAGAAAAACAAGGCGGACGATATGGTTATAGCCGGACAGGATCAGAAGCAGGAGGTCGAGGACGAGGTGTTTGAGGAGGGGGACTTTTACCTGACCTCCGGGGAGAAGGCCATGGTGGAAGCGGTGAAGAGTCGCTTTTCCAGGGTGATCGTGGTGATGAACGTGGGCGGTATGGTGGACACGGACTGGTTTGCCGGGGAGGATCGGATCCAGTCCGTCCTCATGGCCTGGCAGGGCGGCATCGAGGGGGGATTGGCTGCGGCGGAACTGCTCATCGGCGAGGGCAATCCCAGCGGGAAGCTTTCGGACACCTTTGCAAAGAAGCTGGAGGATTACCCTTCTACCTATAACTTCCACGAGTCGGATGCCTATGTGGAGTACACCGATGATATCTATGTGGGCTATCGTTATTTTGAGACTGTTCCCGGAGCGGCCCAGAAGGTAAATTATCCCTTTGGCTTTGGCCTGTCTTATACGAAATTCACGCTCTCCATGCCCCTTGTGGAAAAAAGAGGACATCATCTGCGCGTCGTGGTAGATGTGTGCAACATTGGAGAGATGGCGGGAAAAGAGGTGGTACAGGTCTACTACAGCGCTCCCCAGGGCAGGCTGGGAAAGCCGGCGAGAGAACTGGTGGCTTTTGGCAAGACCAGGCTGCTGCAGCCCGGAGAAACCCAGACTATGGTGCTGCGGTTTAATATAAACGATATGGCGTCCTATGACGATCTGGGCAAGGTGGCAAAATCGGCCTGGGTGCTGGAGCGGGGCGAATACCATTTCTATGTGGGCACATCCGTGCGGGATACCGTGGAGAGCAATTATGTGATGGTGCAGGAAGAGGATGTGGTCACACAGCAGCTTTCCCCTAAAATGGCACCCACCCAGCTTGGCAAGCGCATGCTGGCGGACGGCAGTTTTGAACAGCTTCCTCAGGGAGAGCCCGTGGACACGGATGCCAGCGTATTTCCGGCCAAACTGCCGGAGAAGGAGACCGCTGGGGTTACGCCCGCTGTAAGGCAGCGTGACGGCTATCAGCTGTGGGGGTGTGTTGACAACAGGCCGAAGCTCATAGATGTGGCGGAGGGCAGAATGGCGCTGGAGGAATTTGTGGCCCAGCTTCCCAACGAGCAGCTGGCGGAGCTTCTGGGGGGACAGCCCAATACCGGGGTGGCCAACACCTTTGGCTACGGCAATCTGCCGGATTACGGCGTACCCAATATCATGACGGCGGATGGTCCCGCAGGGGTGAGAATCGCGCCGCAGTGCGGTGTATGCACCACCGCATGGCCCTGTTCCTTCATGGTGGCCTGTACCTGGAATCCAAAGCTGGCGGAGCAGATTGGCGCGGCGGGCGGCGCGGAGGCCAAGGAAAACAATATCGGCGCATGGCTGACGCCCGCCATCAATATCCACCGGAGCCCTCTCTGCGGCAGAAACTTTGAGTATTATTCCGAGGACCCCTACCTGACCGGGAAGATGGCGGGGGCCATGGTGACGGGCATCCAGAGCAACCATGTGGCAGCCACGGTAAAGCATTTTGCCCTGAACAATAAGGAGACAAACCGCACAGAAAGCGACTCCAGAGCCTCCGAGCGGGCCATCCGGGAGATTTATCTCAAAGCCTTTGAGATGGTCGTAAAGGAGGCGAAGCCCTGGAGCATAATGTCCTCCTACAATATCATCAACGGCTATCGGGCCTCCGAAAACAGAGAGATGCTGGAGGATATTCTTCGCGGAGAGTGGGGCTTTGAAGGTATGGTGACCACTGACTGGTGGACCCACGGAGAGCATTACAAGGAGACAAAGGCGGGCAATGATGTCAAGATGGGATGCGGCTTTCCCCAAAGGCTCCTGGAGGCCATGGAGAAAGGGGCCCTTACCAGGCAGGAGATGGAAGTCTGTGCCCGAAGAATTTTAGGACTGATATTAAAGATAGATTAGTCAAACGGTATATAAGGACTGCCTGCGCAGATAGGTTTACGCAGGCAGTCCTAGATTATAAAGATTATAGATTTTCATCCAGATACAATTGCACACGGTCCTGGATTACTTTTACTGTATCCTCCACAGAGCGTCCGCCCGAGAAACAGGTATCCAATTCCTCGGACATAATCTCGTTTATCACAGTCAATTCGTCATCCCTGATTACCGCGTTGTCCAGCAATTGCCGGAATTGTTGAAGATCTTCGTCCGTTGCGGACGGGATATCATGGCCGGACATACCGATAAACTTCTCTTCCTTTGACTGTTCCAGCATTTCATCCATGGCTGAATTTAATGTAGCTATACCATATTGATAGGTATCCTTTCCTGTTTGGTTGGCCGCCAGATATTCGATAAACGCCCATGCGCCTTCTTTATGTGGGCTGGCAGCGCTGATCCCATATGTGCCATAAGCCCCCAGTATATTGCAAGGCGTTCCCTCCTGGGTAGGAAACCCGATTGCCACTCCGTCTCCTGCCAGTAATTCCTGATACTGCAAATAAGTTCTCATATCTGTTACCGGACGCGAATACAATAAAAGCCGGCCTGACTGCCATTTTTCTTCCGCATACTCGGACCCGCCATCGTATTTCGCTTCATACGCTGCGGCAAATCGCAAAAGTTCCTCAAATTCCCCCTGATCGAAAGCAGCTGTTCCCTGTTTCCAGTCCACCCATTGCTGCTGTCTGGCATACCACATCATCATTACCATAACCTTGCGGGAATCGTCCCTCATGAAGCCCTCCATGACGGTGAGACCACGGTGCCTGTCCACATAATCCAGAAATTCCTCCATTGTCCAGCCGGGTTCATTTCCCAGTTCAGATTCTTTGCCATAAAGAGTTGTGACAGAAAAGCTTGGCGGGACACAGGTCAGCCTTCCATCCACTGTATAAAGTCCAGAACCCTTTCGTTGAGCATATCCCGCG